>NZ_JADPKQ010000332.1:0-43289 GCF_023074015.1 Bradyrhizobium sp. 142 | reverse complement strand
CGCACGCTCCGGCGCCGCAGCCAGACCGATGGCATGAGGTGGGAGACGATCAGTCGCCTCGCCTGTGACTGCCTCCCCAGGCCCAACATCCGTCATCCTTGGCCGCGAGCACGCTTCGCCGTCACTCACCCGAGGTGGGAGCCGTATGCGGGAAAGCCGCACGTACGGATCTGTGCGGGGGGCGCTCAGCAATGAGCGTCCCTACCGCGACCGCTGCGCTCGCAATGACGGAGGAACTCGTAATGGCGGAGGATGAGGCGGCACTTCGCGTAAGCCACCCATGATGCAATTCTGCCGGTGTTTTGCCCGACGAGTCAAACGTCGGTGCGGCGAGAAAAGCTCGGCCGGAAAACCTCAACGTCATCAACGCCGTTCTACTTTGCATGGGGTGGTTTTCGACTTTTTTGCTTTCGCCCTCTCAAGCCGGCCGCGAGCGGCGGGAACCCGCTCCACCTCCCGCGGGTTCTACTCCCTCCGGCACTTGCCGGGACAGTTGAAGGGGCGGGACAGTTGAAGGGGGAAAGACACCTGCATGCAGTGGAGCCTGCTCCGACCGGTCGGCCTTGTCCCCGCGGCGCTTGTCCTCACCACCATTGCGGCCGGTGCCGAGGGCGGCAAATCGGCCGCTCCCTCCGAATTCCTTCTGGTGGCGCAGATCGTGCTGCTGATTGCCGTCGGCCGCGGCCTCGGCGAGACCATGCAGCGCATCGGTCAGCCCTCGGTGATGGGCGAGCTGCTCGCCGGCATCCTGCTAGGGCCGTCGCTGTTCGGCTGGATCTGGCCGGAGGCGCAGCAGGCGATCTTCCCCAGGGCGCCCGAGCAGAAGGCGATGATCGACGGCATCGCCCAATTCGGCATCCTGCTGCTGTTGCTGCTGACCGGCATGGAGACCGACCTCAAGCTGGTCAGGAAGGTCGGCAAAGCCGCGATCGCGATCTCGATCGCCGGGATCCTCGTGCCCTTCGCCTGCGGCTTTGCGCTCGGCGAGTTCCTGCCCGATGCGCTGCTGCCCAATCCGCAAGCCCGCCTGGTGGCCTCGCTGTTCATGGGCACGGCGCTGTCGATCTCCTCGGTGAAGATCGTCGCGATGGTCGTGCGCGAGATGAACTTCATGCGCCGCAATGTCGGCCAGATCATCGTCGCGACCGCCGTGATCGACGACACCATCGGCTGGATCATCATCGCTGTCATCTTCAGCCTGGCCTCGCAGGGCACGCTGGATGTCGCCTCCCTCGCCAAGGCGGTCCTCGGCACGCTCGCCTTCCTCGCCGTCAGCTTCACCATCGGCCGCCGGCTGGTGTTCCAGCTGATCCGCTGGGCCAACGACACGCTCGTCAGCACCGCTCCAGTCGTCACGGTGATCCTGCTGCTGATGGGCGCGATGGCGCTGATCACGCATCTGATCGGCGTCCACACGGTGCTCGGCGCTTTCGTCGCCGGCATCCTGGTCGGGGAATCGCCGATCCTGACGCGGCAGATCGACGAGCGCCTGCGCGGGCTGATCTCGAGCTTCTTCATGCCGGTGTTCTTCGGCCTTGCCGGGCTCAGCGCCGATCTGTCGGTGCTCCGCGACCCCAATCTCCTGATGCTCACCGGCCTGCTGGTCGTGATCGCCAGTGTCGGCAAGTTCGGCGGCGCGTTCGTCGGCGGCACCCTGGGCGGCCTGAACTATCGGGAGTCCCTGGCGCTCGCGAGCGGGATGAACGCGCGCGGCTCGACCGAGGTCATCATCGCGACCATCGGCCTGTCCATCGGCGTGCTCAGCCAGAACCTGTTCACGATGATCGTGACCATGGCGATCGTGACGACGATGGCGATGCCGCCGATGCTGCGCGCGGCGCTGGCGAAGCTGCCGACGAGCGAAGACGAGAAGGAGCGCCTGGAGCGCGAGAAGTTCGAGAAGCGCGGTTTCGTCGCCAATCTCGAACGTCCCCTGCTGGCGGTGGACGAGAGCGTCAACGCCACCTTCGCCGCACATATCGCTGGCCTGATCGCCGGCATGCGCGGCCTGCCGATCACCGTCCTGCATATCGGCAAGCGCGCCGAGGAGCAGGAGAAGGGCCGCAGCGCGGAGGAGAGCCACGAAGCCGTGGTGAAGAAGGCCGCCAGAGCCGTGTCGGCCCATGGCGAGGGCGACGCCGGCAGCGTCGATCTCGTCACGCGGACGAGGCGCGCGGAGCTCGGCGAGACCATCGCCGCCGAAGCGCGCAAGGGCTTTGATCTCCTTGTCGTCGGCGTCGGCAAGGTCACCTCCGCCGCCAAGGACCGCTTCGACCAGACGATCGAGGACATCGCCACCGGGTTCGAAGGTCCGCTCGCGATCGTGGCGGCCAAGGGCAAGCATTTGAAGCAGCCGACGCCGGTCGCCCTCAACATCCTCGTTCCCATCTCCGGCAGCGGCGTCTCGAAGCGCGGCGCGGAAGTCGCGGTCGCACTGGCACAGGCCGGATCAGGCTCGCTCCGGGTGATCTATGTGGCGACGACGCGGGACAAGGGCGCGCAGCGCGGCGCGTCCCGCGGGCTGAGCCAGGAGGAAGGTATCCTGAAGGACGCCAGCGACCTCGCCGCCCGTTACGACGTCGACATCACCACGACTTTGCGCGTGAACCGCGCGCCGGAAGCTGCGATCCTGCGCGAGATCGACACCACCGACGTCGATCTCGTGGTGATGGGCGTCGACCGCATCCAGGCGGATCATCTCTCCTTCGGCGGCGTCGCCGACGCCGTGCTCGGGCGGTCGAAGGTCTCGGTGCTGCTGGTGTCGAGCGGCGAGGCGCAGCAGGCGCCGGCGGAGAAGGCGTAGGCGCCAGCTATATCCGTCCGGGCGGTACGCTCCCTCTCCCGCCTGCGGGAGAGGACTGGGGAGAGGGTTGTCTCCGCAGCGAGATTCGCAATGAGGAGATAGCCCTCACCCGGCGCCGCGCACCGACCTCTCCCGCAAAGTGGGAGAGGTTGCAGCGAGCCCGGAGCAACACAAGGCTCCTAACTCTTTACCTCCGCCACCGGCTGCACCTTCGGCGCCTTCTTCGACGCGCGCCAGTTCTCGAAGCGCTGCACCACGACGAAGAAGGCCGGCACGAACAGCACCGCAAGGCAGGTCGAGGCCAGCATGCCCGAGAATACGGTGATGCCGATCGACTTGCGTGCACTGGCGCCGGCGCCGGTTGCGAGCACCAGCGGCACCACGCCGAGGATGAAGGCGAACGAGGTCATCAGGATCGGGCGGAAACGGGCGCGCGCCGCCTCGATCGCGGACTCCAGCACCGGCTTGCCGTCGCGCCCGTGCAGCTCGAGCCCGACCTCGACGATCAGGATGGCGTTCTTGGCCGACAGCGCGATCAGCAGGATCAGGCCAATCTGGCAGTAGAGATTATTATCGATCTTCAAGGCATTGAGGATCAGCATCGGCCCGATCAGCGACAGCGGCACCGCGAGGATCACCGAAATCGGCGCGTACCAGCTCTCGTACTGGCCGGCGAGCACGAGATAGACCAGCAGCATGGCAAGCCCGAACACCCAGTAGATCTGGTTGGAGACCGCCTTCTCCTGATACGACATCGCAGTCCATTCGAAGCCGGTGCCCGGCGGCAGCGTCTTGTCTGCGATCTCTTCCATCAGTTGCAGCGACTGGCCGGATGAATAGCCCTGCGCCGGCAGACCGACGATGGTCGAGGATGGATAGAGGTTGTACAGGCCGATCAGCGACGGGCCCGTCGCCGCCGTGATCTTGGCGACGGTGCCGATCGGGATCATGTCGCCGTTCGAGTTGCGCACCTGCATGTTGGCGATGTCGCGCTCGGTGACGCGGAACGCCGGATCGGCCTGGGTGTACACCTGGAACACGCGGCCGAACTTGTTGAACTGGTTGACGTAGGACGAGCCGAGATAGGTCGACAGCGCCGCGAACACCTGATCGGTCGTCACGTGCAGCGTCTGGGTCTTGATGCGGTCGATCTCGACGTTGAACTGCGGCACCGAAGAGCGGAACGAGGACTGCACCCGCTGCAGCGCGCTCTGGCTTTGGGCGTTAGAGACCATCGCACCGGTGATGGCCTGGAGCTTTGCGAAATCGCTGTTGCCGTCGCGCAGCTCGACCTGCATCGAGAAGCCGGCCGCGTTGCCGATGCCCTGGATCGGCGGCGGCGGCAGCACCAGCGTGCGCGCTTCCATGATGGTCGCGAGCTTGTCGTTCAGCCCGTACACCAGCGAGCGCAGGTCCTCGCCGGGTCCTTTGCGCGCCTCCCAGTCCTTCAGGATGATGTAGGCGACGCCGGCATTGGCCAGGCTCGCGCTGCTGTCGAGCGCGGAGATGCCGGCGATGGTGATGACCTGCTGGACGCCCAGCGTCTCCTTGATCAGCTCGCTCGCTCTGTCGAGCACCGTCTGGGTTCGCTCCAGCGCGGCGCCATCGGGCAGCTGCACGGCGGCGATCAGATAGCCCTGGTCCTCGATCGGCAGGAAGCCGGTCGGCACCCGCGAGAGGCCATAGCCGCCGATCCCGATCAGCACCAGTGCGATCGCAACCGAGATCGTGCTGTTCCTGCACAGCACGCCAATGAGCCGAGTGTAGCCCCGCTCGAGCCGGTTATAGACCGCGTTGAAGCCTCGGTAGAAGAAATTGCGCTGCTCCGGCGGCACCGTCGGCCGCAGCCAGAGCGCGCACTGCGTCGGCTTCAGTGTCGCGGCGTTGATGGCGCTGAGCAGCGCGGTCGCGGCGATCACCAGCGCGAATTGCGAATAGATCCGTCCGGTGAGGCCGGCGAGGAACGATGCCGGCAGAAACACCGAGATCAGCACCAGGGTGATGCCGACGATCGGCGCGAACAGCTGGTCCATCGCCTTGATCGCGGCGTCGTGGCCGTTCATGCCCTGCTCGATGTTGTGGGCGGCGCCCTCGACCACGACGATGGCGTCGTCGACCACGATGCCGATTGCCAGCACGATCGCAAACAGCGTCGACATGTTGATGGTGAAGCCGAGCGCCGCCATTGCGGCGAAGGCGCCGATGATGGTGACCGGCACCGTCGTCGCCGGCACCAGCATGGCGCGCCAGTCCTGCAGGAACACCAGGATCACGACCAGCACCAAGAGGCCGGCCTCGATCAGGGTCATGTAGACCTCGTGCACCGAGGCCTCGACGAATTTGGTGGTGTCGAACGGCGTGTCGTATTTGATGCCTTCCGGGAACCGCTTGGCGAGTTCCGCCATCTTCTTCTCGACGGCCTGCTCGACCTGGAGCGCGTTGGCGCCGGGCGATTGGAATACGCCGATGCCGGTGGCGGGCTGCTTGTTGAGCGAGAAGATCTGGCTGTAGGTCTGCGCGCCGAGCTCAACCCAGCCGACGTCGCGCACCCGCGTGACGTCGCCGCTAGTGCCTGATTTGACGATGATGTTCTCGAACTGGCCGGTGTCGTCGAGCCGGCCGTTGACGTTGAGCGTGTACTGGAATGCCTGGCCGGGTGGCGTCGGCGGCGCACCGACCTGGCCGGCCGAGACCTGCTGGCTCTGCTGCTGGATCGCCTGGATGACATCCTGCGGCACGAGGCCACGGACTTGCAGTTTGTTCGGATCGAGCCACACCCGCATCGAATATTGGCCGGCGCCGAACACCGTGACGTTGCCGACGCCGGGCAGGCGCGAAAGCTCGTCGCGGATGTTGATGGTGGCGTAGTTGCTCAAGTAGAGGCTGTCGAACCGGGAGTCCGGCGAGGTCAGCGTCACGAACAGCAGGATCGAGGTCGACTTCTTCTGGACGGTGACCCCTTGGTTCTGCACAGACGTCGGCAATTGCGACAGCGCGCTGGAAACGCGGTTCTGCACCAGTACCTGCGCGAAGTTGAGGTCAATGCCGATCTTGAAAGTGACGGTCAGCGTATAGGTGCCGTCGGAGCCGCTGTAGGACTGCATGTAGAGCATGTCCTCGACGCCGTTGACCTGCTGCTCGATTGGCAGGGCCACGGTGTCGATCACGGTCTTGGCGCTGGCGCCGGGATAGCGCGTCGTCACCTGCACCGTCGGTGGCACCACGTCGGGATATTGCGCGATCGCGAGGTTGAATAGCGCGACCCCGCCGATCAGGATCATCAGTAGCGCGATGACGTTCGAGAGGACCGGCCGCTCGATGAAGAATTTTGAGATCATGGCCGGCGGCTCCTACTTGGCAGACGCCTGCGGCTGCTCGATCTTTGTGACTTGCGGGTCGATCTTCTGGCCGGGGATCACCCGCAGCAGCCCTGCGATGACGACGCGGTCGTCCGGCTTCAGGCCGCTTTCGATCACGCGCAGGCCGTTGTCGACGGGACCGATCTGCACCTTGCGCTGCTCGACGATGTTGTCCTTGCCAGCCACCAGCAGATAGCGCCCGCCCTGGTCGCTGCCGAGCGCGGTGTCGGGTACGAGCAGGGCCGCCTTATCCTGGTCGAAGGGCACGCGGACGCGGACGAAATAGCCGGGCAGCAGCACCCGCTTATCGTTGGGCACGAGGCCGCGCACCGCAAGCGTGCCGGTCGACGTGTTGAGGGTCGGCGAGACATAGTCGAGGTGGCCTTCATGCGGATAGTCCGACTCGGTCTGGAGGCCGACCTGGATCGGGAACTGCTTGAGATCAGTAGGCGTAAGGCCTCGTCGAGCCGCCTCGGCGCGAATGCGCAGCACGTCCTGCTCGTTGACGGTGAAGTTCACATAGATCGGGTCCATCGCGACGATGGTCGCGAGCTGGGTCGGGGAGGAGACGCCGACGAGCTCGCCGATCGAGACCATGTGCGCGCTGACGATGCCGTCGAATGGCGCGCTCACCTTGGTGTAGCCGTAATTGACCTCGGCGAGCCTGGTATTAACCTGGGCCTGCTGGAGATTCGCCTGAGCGTTGTCGCGAGTCGATGTCGAGGTGTCGAGGGTGGACTGCGAGACCGCTTGGCGCTGCACGAGCTCGGCCTGCCGCTTGAAATCGGCTTCGGCCTGCTTGACCGTGGCCTGCGCACCGGCTTCGGCTGCCTGCGCCTGGTCCAGCTTGAGCTTGTAGGTCTCCGGCTCGATCGTGAACAGCTGGGTGCCCTGTTTGACGAAGGTGCCGTCCTGGTAATCGATCGATTGCAGAAAACCCTGCACGCGGGCCACGAGATCGACGCTCTTGATCGGCGCCGTGTTGCCGGTGGCTTCGACATAGCGCGTCACCGCCCGCTGCACCGGCGTGGCGACATCCACCTTGGGCGGGGGCGGGGCGACGAAAGTGTTCTTGTCCTCGCAGCCGGCGAGCACAATCACAGCCGTCACGGCGCCCAGCGCCCGCCCGATATGCCTCCACTCTCCACTGCGTCGTGCGGGAGATGCGGAATTCGCGCAGGTCATTCGGTGGCCCCCGATTGCTGTCTGTCGGAGCGGCAGGCTAGCAACAAATGACCGGCCGTGGAACACCATAGCCATGGCAGGCGCAGGGGCTTGCACTGCAAACAGCGGCGTGGCCTTTGACAGGCTTGTCATGACGAGGCGCTTTTCATGGTGTGCACGATCGACCAGAATTGTGTCAAAGGCCATGCGACAGAGACGAAGCGGGTCGCAAGAAGAAAAGGTGAGGGGAGCATGACATGCCAACACCACTCCGGTCCGTCCTTGCTGCGGGTCGCGTTCCTGAAGACGCGGACGGACGGTTACCAGCCGGAGAATTAGACCGTCCTGCCGGCGTTCCGCGCGGCAAGGTTGTCTTTCTACTCGTCGTTCGTTGCACCGGCCTGTCAGCGCTCCTTGATCTCCGCGTATTTCGCCATCCCCCGCTCGAACTTCCTGTTGAACAGCCACATGGCGCCGAGAATTTCGCGGAAGCTTGCCGAGGTCCGCGACCTGTCGGCCTGTCCGAAGGCGAAGATGCTATTGTTGCGGAGATGCTTCATGATGGTGGGACTAGACACCCTGTAGTCCAGCAGATTGCCAGATTTGAGCGCTGAACGTGTCGGGGTGGGAATGATCTGGATCAGCTCGAACAGCTTCATCTGGTCGATCGGATCGGGCAGCGTCTTCACGATCACGGGAATCTCCGCGAAAAGCTCCGCATGCGCGTTCATGAGGCCGTCTCGCACCGCGGTCCAATGGTTGAAGCGATGATCGGTGCCGCGGGCGCGCGCCTCTTCCTTGTCGTCGCGCGCGTTCAGCTCGGGATCGGCCGCGGCGACTGCAGGCTTGATGGCCTCCCATTTCCGGCGTCCGTTCCGGTCTTCGGACGGGCCGGTCTGAAGACTGCCCATATAAGTGTTCGAGCGCCCGTTGCGGACATTCTGCTTGCCGTTGGTCTCCGCAAAGAACAGCCCGAGGCTGATCCGGCCCGCCGCTTCGGCGTGAACCGGCGCCAGCCCCTTGGCGCGCACGATCGCAACCGCGAGATCGACGACGTCCTTGAACGGCGTCGCCGAGGCTTGCGCGCCGGCCGGCGGCGCCTCCATCAGGTCGAACAGCCGTCCATATTCGTCGATCAGCGGTTCGATGTCGGCGTCAAAATAGGCCGGTGGAATTTCGAACTTGTTCGGCCTTCCGATCCTGGACGGCATGGCGTCCGTGAGATCCTTGTAGGTGCTGATCACCGCGACCCGGGCAAGATAGATGGCCTGTCCCGGCAGGTTCGGCAGCGGCTGCTTCGACTCGATCTGGTTGCGCCGCTCGGCAAGGATCGATTTGAAATCGCCGAGCGTGCGCTCGTAGGCGGCAAGCGCATCGGACTGCCTGGCGGTGAGCGCATTCTTCTGTCCCATGGCGGGCGCCATGATGGCGAAGGCAACAGCCGTGAAGGCTGCAACGGCAAGACGTCTCGGTCTCATTGCCCGTTCCCCAAGGTCCGCGACAAGGTGTGTCGACGAAGCCTGTCGATTCGATGGCTATGAGGATCGTAAACATCAGATGCGAGGGTTGGCGAGATGCAAATCCCCGCTCAACCGCAATTCTCCGCCGTCATGCCGCCGCACGATAGTCCGGAGCCGAAGCCAGGAACTTAGCGTAGGCATCCGCGTCCGGCGGCTGGAAGCGGCCTGCGAGCCCGCAACGCTTCTGTTCCTTGGTGCCGATGTCGGCCATCAGCTCATCGAAATGGCGGTAGTGATAGGGCGCGACACAAAGACCGCCGTAGACGCCGGCGGCCGGCCGCTCGACCCGCTTGAAGTGCAGCATCATCTCGATGTTGTCGCGCATCTGTTGCGCACTCGGCTGACGTGCGAGCTGACCGTCGGCATAACGGACCAGCCAGTTGGCGGCGAGGTCGGCGCAGAGCACGGTGCAGAACGAGGAGTTGAAGCCGACGAAGCCCATGTCCGGCAGGTCGGGATTGGCGATCAGGCGATAGAGCCGGTACTGCCCGTCCGGGTCGACCAGCTTTGCCTGATAGGCGGCGGGCAGGAATGGCACGCCGAGCTTGTAGCCGATCGCGAGCAGCGCAACATCCGCAGCGACGCGCTCGCCGCCGCTCATCACGATGGTGTCGCCGTCATAATGATCGAAGCTGCCGAACACGGCCTTGATGCGGCCGTCGGCCACCATCGGATAGAAGTCGGGCGTAGCGATCGGCACCGAGCAGTTGACGCCATCCTCGATCCGCTCCTTCGGCACCATCTTGCATCGCTTCAGCTTGAGCTGCGTTTTCAACAGGCCCTCCAGCCCGCGCCAGTTCGCCCAGACCAAGGGTGCGGCGATGCGGTGCGCAAGCCGCGACATCGCCCCGATACCCCAGCCCGGAAACATCTCCTCCTGGGCGCGGATGTAGAGGATGCGCTTGAAGTTCACGAGCCCGCCGATGAAGTAGGGAATGCGCCAGACCGGCTCGCGCATCACGATCGTCACCTCGCGCGCGCCCGCCTTCACGGCGTTCACCGCGATATCGGTCGCGGATTTCGATCCGCCGAGCACGACGACGCGGCGGCCTTTGGTCAGTGCCGGATCGTTGTATTGCGATGAATGCAGGACCATTCCGTCCTTCGCCACAAACCCGTCTTCGCCGGCGCAGTGCAACTCCCGCGGCTCGTTGAACTGCCCGGTGCAGACCGCGACGAAGTCGAAATCTTCGATCGAGGCTGCGCCGTCCTTGTTCGTGAGCGCGAGCGTCCAGCCGGGCCTGCCGTCGGCGCGCCGCTCCATGCCCGATACCCCGGTGTTGAGGCGCAGCATGGCGTCGAGGCCAAAACTCCGGGCATAGTCGTTGAGATAGGCATGGACCTGCGGTCCGGTCGGCCATTCCGGGTAGGAGTCGGGCATGGCGCGGTCGGTGTAGCGGTAGAGCTCCTTGGGGCTCTGGGTCTGCACCTCCGGATAGGAGCGCGCCGGCTCCCAGACGCCGCCGAGATCGCCGCTGCGTTCGACAATCGTGACCCGGTGACCGCGAGTCGAGAACGCCTTGGCGGCGGCAAGGCCGGAGACGCCGGCGCCAATTACGCAGACATGCTTTGGACTGACCATCGGATTGCTCGCAAGTTCGAGTGTTCTGGGCACAGCAGGCCGCGTTCGGCCGCGCTGTACGGCCGCTCGACCTGCGACGAAGCAGAAATGGGAGGAGGCCGGCCGCCTAGTCGTTCGCTTCAGGCGGCAGGAAGTCGACCTCGTGCAGCGCCGAGATGCGCACCACCTCGGCGGGGTCGGTCAGATTGTGCAACTGGTTGAACAACGCTTCCAGCTTCTGCATGGGCGAGACCCAGAACAGCGCACGGCAGGGCTTATCCGACTTGTTGAAATAGCCGTGCGGAATGCCGCGCGGCATGCGCACGAGGTCGCCGGCATGGGCCTTGACCCACTGTCCGTCGAGCTTGAGGTCGAGCATGCCCTCCTGCACCAAGATGAATTCGTCCTGGGTCGGGTGGATGTGGACCGGCACGAACTGGCCCGGCTCGCTGTTGGTCTCGAACGCGAAAGTGGAGTCGGTGACGGCCTTGGGGAAATAGACCTGGCCCAGGATGTTCCAGGTCTTGCCGCCATATCCGGTGCCGTTCGCGGTAACGCCCTTCTCGAGTGCAGTCATGGCTCGCCTCCATCATAGGATCCCAGCGAGGGTGGAGCTTCGGGCACCCGCAGGGCGCTGTCTATCCGCTAAACGAATCCCTGCGCGGCCGCTGGCCGCACATCCCGACGTTTTTGTCTTAGGGCTCTTTCCGCGGGCCGGGAACTCTTATAGGCTTAAAATACTTCCGTGGCGCGAAGGGTGGTCGACGATGTCCGCTGCCGAGCTCGAAACGAGTGCGCGTCGGTCCGGTGCCGAAAGGCTCACGGCGTTCGCCCGCGTCACTACTGATGACGTCGACGAGGCGGCCGAGCAGATCGGGCGGATCTTCTGCCGGCATGACCTGATGCCGGCCCAGGCGCGGCCATCCGGCTTCTATGCTACGCACAATTGCGCGGCGTTCGACGGCTTCTCCATCAACTACGTTGCCTATGGTGGATCGGTCACGATCGATCCTGGCTGCCTTGAGCGCTTCTTTCTAGTGCAGATCCCGCTCGCGGGCACGGCCCGCATTCGTGCCGGCGCCCGCGAACTCGACACCGCGCCGGAGCGGACGGCGTCACTGTTGTCGCCGACGATTCCGACCCGAATGGTTTGGACCGGTTGCGCGCAGGCGATCCTGCTGCTCGACCGCCGCGTGGTCGAGCAGCGCGCCGCTGCATTGTCGGGCAGGGCGGCCGGTACGATTGAGTTCGATCCGGCCATCGATCTCGATAACCCGGCCGCGCGCAGCTTTTGGGCGAAGCTCGATGACCTCATGACGCTCGCCGAGCGCCTCGGTCCCGGCGCCACGCTGCCGGCGGTCGCCGGCGCCGACTGGCGCGAGGCGCTGCTCGATCATCTTCTCAATGCCCAGCCGCATGGTTTGTCCGGCGCGGTCCGAACCTTCTCGGGCCGGGCCGAAAGCCTGCCGCGCGCCCTGCGCGCCGCGCGCGACTGTCTCCACGACATGGCTTGCGAACCGCTCGACCTCGTGCAACTGGCATCCTCCTCCGGCGTTGGCATTCGCGCGCTCCAGCTTGGCTTCCGCCGGCATTTCGGCGTGTCGATCTCGGAGATGCTGCTCGACATTCGCCTTGCCAAACTACACGCCCGGCTCTCGCACGCCGCCCCTGATGCCTCCATCACCGGCATCGCCTTCGATCTCGGCTTCACTCATCTCGGTCGTATGGCCGGCGCCTATCGCGAAAAATTCGGCGAGACGCCATCGGCGACGCTGAGACACGGATGAGCTAGGGGCGACGAGCTATTTTCGCGACCGGGTGTGCCGTTGTCTTCAACCGCCTGCTTGCGCAGGAAGCGCTCGACATCGGCCAGCACCAACGGCACCGCTCGCCGCGAGGGCGACGACCTGGGCGCTACCGAACCCGGCGGTGCCGGTCGGGGCATAGGAGGCGAGGAGGGCCGCGGCGGTCACGACGACCTGCACGGCCATCGCAAATGTCACAAGCCTCCTCAGTTTCATGGTCTCACACCAAAGACGCCAGCCCCGGACCGTGCCGGCACTGTGGAGGAGTCCGGCTTCATGTGAGCTACAGACTCCAAGCGTCTGCGTCGAGGGTCAATTTCCGGCGGCGCGAGGCGGCCGGCTTTTCCGCGGCGGTTCAACCTGCGGGCGAATCGGCCTGGCGCAGCGTCGTCACCCAGATCACGCGCGCCACCTGCTGGGTCGGGTTGTCGAACATGTGCGGCACGATGCTCGGAAAGCGAAAGCTGTCGCCGGCCTCGAGCAGATGGGCCTGGTTGTCGAGCCACAGCCGCAGGCTGCCCGAGAGGATATAGCCGGCCTTCTCGCCGGTATGCTGCAGGAAGTCGGTGCCGGAGGAGGCGCCGGGATTGAGCGTGAGCTCGTAGAGCTCGAGCTGGCCCTGGTCTGCCGGCGTCAGCGCTTCCTTGACGACGCCGCTGGCCGTGAGCCGCAGCAGCCGCCGGCTGTTCTTGCGCACGATGTAGCGCTGCACGTCGGCGGGATCGCTGGTCTCAAAGAAGTAGGAAATGGGAACGTCGAGGGCGATGCTGAGCAGGCGCAGCGTGCGTATCGACGGCATGGCGCGCGCGCGTTCGAGCTGGCTGATCATGCCGTTGGAAAGGCCGGTGCGGTTGGCGACGTCCTGGATCGAAAGGCCAGCGCGCTGGCGCAGCAGCCGTACGGTCTCGCCGAGGCGCTGGTCGACCGCATCGTCGCTCTCGATCGTCGGGGCGTCCTTCGGACCGCTTGTGTCGCCGCGACCATCCATGTCGCTCTCCCATGCATCATCTCGCCGCCGGACCGCACCGGTCCGAGGCTTTAGTCAAAGTGAAAAGGTCGCGCATACTAGCAATGTGATTGACAGCTGTATTTAGTCATGATGAACTTTTGATAGAAAAATTTAGAAGCACTAAAGCCCACTCCTGTCCCTTGCCGGGGTCTCGGGGGCGCGGGAGATGGTGCCGCGTGCGACAACGGAGAGTGGTCATGGCAGACGACACCGGCAGGTTCGGCGCTCCGGCACTGCATCTCGGCATTCCGAATCGCCGTCAGTTCTTTCAGCTCGGTGCTGGCGCGGCGGCGGGGTGGAGTCTTTCCGGCTCCGCCTTTGCCCAGACCGAGCGCCCGACAAGCCCGCCGGACAAGCCGCGCGGGCAGGTGATCGCGGCACTGTCGCAGGAGCCGACCGTCTTTCATCCCCTGATGCCCGGCATCGAGGTCGATCAGGGCATCTGGTGGCAGGTATTCTCGCCGCTCTGGTTCATCGATCCCGATGGCAATTTCGTTCCCGACCTCGCCCGCGAAGTCCCGACGATCGAGAATGGCGGCCTGTCGGCCGACGGTCTAACCTGGAAGATCAAGCTGCGCAGCAACGTGAAGTGGCACGACGGCACGCCGTTCACGGCGGACGACGTCAAGTTCTCGCTCGATCTGATCAACAATCCGGATTTCCGCGCGCGCAGCCGCGTCGGCCATAGCCTGGTGAAGGACATCAAGGTCGTCGCGCCCGACGAGATCCATTGGCGGATGGAAGCTGCCTATTCGCCCTATATGTCGATCCTGGGCGCGCTGACCTTCATTGTACCCAAGCACATCCTGGAGAAGGTGACCGATCCGAACGCCTCGCCGTTTCACAACGCGCCGGTCGGGACCGGGCCATTCCGCTGGGGCGAGCGCGTGCCGGGCGACCACATTCAGTTGAACGCCCATACCGGCTACCACGGCAAGGGGCCTTACCTCGAGCGCGTCGTCTTCAAATACATCCCGGACCTCACCGTTCTCTACACGCAGTTCCGCACCGGCCAGGTCGACTACACCGGCCTGCAAGGCATTTTGCCGAATTTCGTGCAGGAGGCGAAGACGCTGAAGGGCCGCAGGATCTTCGTCTCCTCGACGTCCTCCGTGGAGCACATCGCGCCCAATCTGGAGTTCGGTGCGTTAGCCGACCGCACGGTGCGCGAGGCGCTGTATCTCGCCATCAACAAGCAGGCGATCATCGATGCCCTGAACTATGGCCTGCCGAGGCAGACCGAAAGCTTCGTGCCGCAGCAGGCATGGTCGTTCCAGCAAGGACTGCCGCAGCACAAATACGATCCCGCAAAAGCCAACGCGCTGCTCGATGCGGCCGGGTGGGTTCGCGGCTCCGGCGGTGTGCGCGAGAAGGGCGGGACAAGCTCGAATTCATCAATTCGACGACGTCAGGCAACGCGGTGCGCGAGCAGACCCAGCAGCTTCTGATCCAGGATTGGCGTGCAATCGGCGCTGCGATGCGCGTCAACAACATGCCGGCCGCCGTCATCTGGGGTGACTTCTGGCAGCAATCAAAATTCAATTCGGTGATAGTCGGGGTGAACTTCATGTTGGGCAGCGATCCCGATGTGACGCCGCGCTTCGGTTCCGGCGCGATTCCCGCCAAGGGCGGCCGTGGCTACAACACCTATCAGTACCGCAGCTCGGAGGCGGATCGGCTTCTCGCCGAAGGCGCCAAGCAGTTCGACCTGGCGCAGCGCAAAGCCACCTATGGCGATCTGCAAAAGCTGATCCGCAACGACTTTGCCATCCTGCCGCTGTTCCAGGGTTTCATCGCCGAAGGCGTGAAGGAAGGGCTCCAGGGTTTCCGCCCCAACATCAACATGTCGATCAACTGCTGGAACATCCGCGAATGGTATTGGGCGTGAACCGTCCGGTGCGCGGGCCCGTCTGAGATGGTGCGTTACGTCGTCAATCGCCTGGCGCAGGCGGTCATGTTGCTGGTGATCGTCTCCGCGATCGGCTTTGCCATGCTGCATCTGGCGCCGGGCGGTCCGCTCTCGCAATTTGCCGCCTCCGCGCAGATGACGCAGGAGGACCTCGACCGCGTCACAAAACAGCTCGGGCTCGATCGTTCGCTGCCGATCCAGTATCTCGACTGGTTCGGCCGCATGCTGCGCGGCGACTGGGGCCGCTCCTATCGCGACGGCGAGGCGGTGCTGTCGGTAATCTCTTCGCATCTAGGCGCCACGCTGGAGCTGATGGCGACGGCGACGATCATCGCGGTGCTGCTCGGCTGCTGGATCGGTGTGTTAGGGGCGCTACGCCGCTATTCGCTGTTCGATTCGCTGGCGACCGTCGGCGCCATGATCGCGCTGTCGATCCCGACCTTCTGGTTCGGCCTCGTCACCATCTATGTGTTCTCGGTGAAGCTCGGCTGGCTGCCGGCCGGCAACCGGCAGACTGTCGGCGACGGCTCGCTGCTCGATCTGCTGCATCATCTGATCGCGCCGGCGCTGGTGCTGGCGCTGGTCGAGACCGCGATGTGGGGCCGCTTCATGCGTTCCTCCATGCTCGAGGTCATCAACCAGGACTATATCCGCACCGCGCGCGCCAAGGGTATGCCGGAGTGGCGTATCCTCACCGTGCACGCCTTGCGCAACGCGATGCTGCCGATGATCACCGTTGCCGGCCTGCAATTTCCGACGCTGCTTGGAGGAGCGCTGGTCGCCGAGACCGTGTTCACCTGGCCCGGCATGGGCCGGCTGTTTCTCGATTCCATCGGCTATCGCGACTATCCGGTGGTGATGGGCATCTTGATGTTTTCGGCGACGATGGTGTTGATCGGCTCGCTGCTGGCCGACATCCTCTATGCGGTCGTCGATCCGCGCATCCGGGTGGGCTAGGCGATGACGACAGCGGTCCTTGCCACCGACCAGCTCGCGCCCGGCCAGGCCGCCTGGCGGCGATTCCGCCGGCACCGGCTCGCGCTCGCGAGCGCGTCGATCATTCTGGTTCTCGTTCTTGGCTCGGCATTCGGCCCATATCTGCTGCCATTCGACGATACATACATCGACATC
This sequence comes from Bradyrhizobium sp. 142, assembly GCF_023074015.1. Taxonomy (NCBI): domain Bacteria; kingdom Pseudomonadati; phylum Pseudomonadota; class Alphaproteobacteria; order Hyphomicrobiales; family Nitrobacteraceae; genus Bradyrhizobium; species Bradyrhizobium sp. 142. The sequence continues at coordinate 27,028 of NZ_JADPKQ010000332.1, read as the reverse complement.
ATGAAGCGGTTCGCGCCGCCGTTCTCGGGCGCACACATCCTCGGCACGGACGAGCTCGGCCGCGACGTGCTGGCGCGGCTGATGATGGGCGCGCGTGTCTCGCTTTCGATCGGCATCGTCGCGATGGTGATGGCGATGGCGGTCGGCATCGTCGTCGGCGCCTTCGCCGGCTTCTATGGCGGCGTGGTCGGTGCGGTGCTGATGCGGCTGGTCGATGCTGTACTGTGCTTTCCGACCATCTTTCTCCTGATCGCGCTGGCGGCGCTCACCGAGCCCGGCTTCGTCACCACCACCGTGCTGATCGCGGCGACCGCCTGGATGTGGGTGGCACGCGTCGTTGAGGCCCAAGTGCGCTCATTGCGTGAACGCGAGTTTGCGGTTGCTGCACTCGCATTCGGTTCGTCGAACCTGCGGATCATGTTCCGCGAGCTCGTGCCCAATGCGATCGCGCCGATCGTTGTGGCGGCGACGCTGAACGTTGCCAAGGCGATCCTGCTGGAATCCTATCTCAGCTATCTCGGCTACGGCATCCAGCCGCCGGCCGCGAGCTTGGGCAACATGCTCAACAATGCGCAGATCTATCTCACCAGCGCGCCGTGGCTGGCGATCGCGCCGGGCGTCGCCATTACCCTTGCGGTCACGAGTTTCAACTTCCTCGGCGATGGCCTGCGCGACGCGCTCGATCCGCGGATGAACATCCCATGACCAGCAGACTGGCTTTGGTCGAACTGAATATCTGGAGTGTCCCATGTCCCCGCCGCTCACCCGTATAACCAGCGACGATCGCCTGCCGGCGCAGGTGGACGTCGTCGTCATCGGCGGCGGCGTCATCGGCGTCTCCGCGGCCTATCATCTGGCGAAAAAGGGCCATTCCGTCTCGCTCGTCGAGAAGGGCCATGTCGGCGGCGAGCAGTCGAGCCGCAACTGGGGCTGGTGCCGCCAGCAGGGTCGCGCGCGCGAGGAAATTCCGCTCGCCCGCGAGGCACTACGCTTATGGGAGGACATGCAGAACGACGCCGGCGTCGACGCCGGCTTCCGCCGCACAGGCGTGCTGTTCCTGACCAATAGCAAGGACGAACTCGCGAGTTGGGAGCGATGGGCCGCAATGGCGCGTGAGCAGCAGGTTCATTCGACCATCCTGACGCCGGCCGAGATCGCCGAGCGCTTGCCCGGCAGCGCCGATAAATGGGTCGGCGGCCTGCACACGCCGAGCGACGGGCGCGCCGAGCCGTCAATGGCGGTGCCGGCGCTCGCGACCGCTGCGCGCAAGCACGGCGTCACCATTCACCAGGGCTGCGCCGCGCGCGGTCTGGAGACGCAAGGCGGACGGGTCAGCGCCGTCGTCACCGAGAAGGGGACCATACGCACGCAATCCGTGCTGCTGTCGGGCGGCGCATGGTCGTCGCTGTTCTGCCGGCGCCACGGCATCGAGCTGCCGATAGGCCTCGTCAATGCCACCGCCTGCCGGACTACGCCGGGGCCGGAGATCATTTCGGGTGCGCTCGGCACCGACTTCTACTGCATCCGCCGCCGCCTCGACGGCGGTTTTACGCTGGCGCTGCGCAACCGCGGCACGGTCGAGCTGTCGCCCGATCTCTTTCGATATGCACTGACCTTCTGGCCGACCTATCTGCACCGCCGCAACGGACTGAAAATGTCGTTCGGCAAGTCGTTCTTCGACCAGCTCATGCGCGGCACCAGCTGGAGTTTCGACAAGCCGTCGCCGTTCGAAACGGAGCGCGTGCGTGATCCCGAGCCGGACATGTCGCTGGTCAATGCGGCACTCGCCGCTCTGATCAAGTCGAATCCTGAATTGAAGGACATCGAGATCGCCGAAGCCTGGGGCGGCACGATCGACTGCACACCTGATACCATTCCGGTGATCGCGCCGGTCGATGCGCTGCCCGGCTTTTTCCTCGCGACTGGTTTTTCCGGACACGGTTTTGGCATTGGGCCTGCGGCCGGCAAGCTCGCTGCCGACATCGTGACCGGCTCGACACCGCCGGTGGACCCCGTGGCCTATAGCCACAAGCGCTTGATCGACGGCCGGCGGCTCGCGCCGGTCAGCCCGTTCTGACAGCGTTGGCGGCATGACGGTTCTCTACAAAGCCAACATGGTGCGCGGCGCCGAATGGGCGACCTTCTTCGCCGAGCGCGCGCCAAACCTGCCGTTCCGGCTCTGGCCCGACATCGGCGACCCCGCGGACGTGCGCTATCTGGTGGCCTGGGTGCCGCCGGATGACATCGCGGCGAGCTTTCCCAATCTCGAGCTGGTCTTCTCGGTCGGCGCGGGCGTCGACCAGTTCGATGCCACGAAACTTCCCGCCCACATTCCGCTGGTGCGGATGCTTGAGCCCGGCATTGCCGAGACCATGGTCGAATACGTCACCATGGCCGTGCTCGCGCTGCATCGTGATCTCCTGCACTTCATCGCCCAGCAGCGAGAGCAGGTGTGGCGCGAAATCCGCATCACGCCGGCCAAGCGGCGGCGCGTCGGCGTGATGGGGCTCGGCCAGCTCGGCCTGGCCGTGCTCGAACGTCTCAAGGCGTTCGGCTTTCCGCTTCTCGGGTGGAATCGCTCGCCGCGGGATATCGAAGGCGTGGCCTGCTATGCGGGTGTGGACGCGCTATCGGCCTTCCTCGAGCGTACCGACATTCTCGTCTGTCTGCTGCCGCTGACCGACGAGACCCGCGGCATCCTGAACGCCGACCTGTTCGCGCGCCTGCCGCGCGGTGCGGGGCTGGTCAATGTCGGGCGCGGGCCGCATCTGGTCGAAGCAGATTTCCTTGCGGCACTCGACAGCGGCGCGCTGTCGGGTGCGGTACTCGACGTCGCCGAGCCCGAGCCGCTGCCGGCAGGCAATCCGTTTTGGAGCCACCCGCGCATCCTTGTTACTCCACACAATTCGAGCATGACGATGCCTGATACGGCCGTCGACTACGTGCTCGACGTCATCGCGCGTCATCAGCGCGGCGAAGGATTGCCGGGGCGTGTCGATCGCGCGCGCGGCTACTGAAGGCGATATGGTGATGAGAACATCGATGCAGCCACAGGCTCCTCTTACCTCTCCCGCTTGCGGGAGAGGTCGCGCCGAAGGCGCGGGTGAGGGTTCTGTCCTCTTGGGGGTTCTCGATTGTGGAGACAGCCTCTCCCCAACCCTCCCCCGCAAGCGGGGGAGGGAGCGCACCTTCGTCGCGGCACGCGTGAGGATCTTCGCATGAGCATCGGTGCAAGCGCACCTGGCCAAGTCGTTGCAGAAGCCCAGGCGCCGGCGCTGTCGGTTGCGGGCCTGACCACGTCATTCATCCGCGAGCGGCAGTGGCTTCCCGTCGTCCGCAACGTGTCATTCGACATCGCCGCCGGGGAGACCGTGGCGATCGTCGGCGAGTCCGGCTCGGGCAAGAGCGTCACCGCGCTCTCCATCATGCGGTTGATCCCGAAGGAGAGCGGCCGCATCGACGGCCGCGTCATGCTGGCCGGACGCGATCTGCTGACGCTGCCCGAGCACGGCATGAAGGATATCCGTGGCAACGACGTAGCCATGATCTTCCAAGAGCCGATGACGAGCCTCAATCCGGTGCTCACCATCGGTTTCCAGATCGCCGAGGCGTTGATCTACCATCGCGGCCTGTCGCGTGCGGCCGCTGAGGCCGAGACCGTGCGGCTGCTTGACCGGGTCCGCATTCCCGCGGCGAAATCGCGCTTCCACGAGCATCCGCATCGTTTCTCCGGCGGCATGCGCCAGCGCGTGATGATCGCGATGGCGCTGGCCTGCAAGCCGAAACTCCTGATCGCCGACGAGCCGACCACCGCGCTCGACGTCACCATCCAGGCCCAGATCCTGGAGCTGCTTAAAGAGCTGCAGCAAGAGGAGGGGATGTCGATCCTCTTCATCACCCACGACATGGGCGTGGTCGCCGAGATCGCGGACCGCACCGTGGTGATGTATGGCGGGCAGGCAGTGGAGCTTGATGCGACCGCGCGCATCTTCGCGGCACCCGCGCATCCCTATACCCGTGCGCTGCTCGCGGCCGTGCCGCGCCTCGGCTCCATGGAGGGACGGCCTCGGCCGATGCGTTTTCCGATCGTCGACAAGATCACGGGGACGTCGGACGATCCGACGCAGACGCCGGATACGGTCTCGATCGCCGAGCGGCCGTTGCTCGAAGTATCCAACCTCACCACGCGCTTTCCGATCCGCTCGGGATTGTTCGGCAAAGTCTCGGGCCGCGTCCATGCGGTCGAGAACGTCTCCTTTACTCTACGTGCCGGCGAGACGCTGGCGCTGGTCGGCGAGTCCGGTTGCGGCAAGTCGACGACGGGCCGCTCCATCCTGAGGCTGCTCGAGCCGAACAGTGGGACCGTCCTGCTCGACGGTCAGGACGTCCTCGGCATGGGCGGCCACACCTTGCGCGACTGTCGCAAGCAGATGCAGATCGTGTTTCAGGATCCGTTCGCAAGCCTCAATCCGCGCATGTCGGTGGGAACGGCGGTCGCAGCGCCCTTGCTTGCCAACGGTCTCGCCACCGCATCGCAAGCGCGAGACAAGGTCGCCGACCTCCTTGTCCGTGTTGGTCTGACCCCGGACATGGCCGCGCGCTTTCCGCACGAGTTCTCCGGCGGGCAGCGCCAGCGCATCTGCATTGCGCGTGCGCTCACGCTCGGGCCGAAGCTGATCGTCGCCGACGAGGCGGTGTCGGCGCTCGACGTCTCGGTCAAGGCGCAGGTCGTCAATCTGATGCTCGATCTCCAGGCCAGCATGGGACTTGCCTATCTCTTCATTTCCCACGACATCGCGGTGGTCGAGCGCATGAGCCACCGCGTCGCGGTGATGTATCTCGGCGAGATCGTCGAGATCGGCCCGCGTGCGGCCGTGTTCGGCAATCCGCAGCATCCCTACACCAAGAAGCTGATGGCCGCCGTGCCGGTGGCCGACCCGGCCCGCCGCGCCGCCAAACGCGAAGCCTCGAGCGACGAAATCAGAAGCCCTGTGCGCGCGCCCGATTACCAGCCGCCGGTCCGAAAATATCGTGAAGTGTCGCCGGGCCACGTCGTGCAGATCTGGGGCGAGGAGTGGTCGGCCTGACGCGAAGGCGCGGCGGGTCTCAGATGAAAAGATCAGACCTCACGAATTGACGTGCAGGAACACGGCAAGAGTGGATAGATCTGGCATCGGCGAAACGCGGACAGGTTGTGAACCGACGGCGCCGTCGACTCCGCTCCAGCGCCCCCCGGTATCGCGACAATGCGGGACTCGATCTCCGGAAATTGTGACCGGATGGAGCGACAGGGAACGGCGGTATGTGAACCGTCTCATATTCCATCAACCTCTTTCGAGCTACCATTCCCGCAAGAAATTGCCACACCCGAAGCCAACTTACAGACACGGGTGAGATGCAATGCCTGCGAAGCCGCGTGCTCGCAGCTTTGGATTGGCCCTCGTCTTGCTCACGAGCAAGCCAACACCATCACTCAGAACAGATATTCAGACATTGGAATCAAGGGCATCGCGAAAACGCGTCCACGATCTCTTTTCGGGGTCGGCCGGTAGGCTGCTATTACCTGAGGAGTTCCCCAATGAAGATAAGCAATGCAATTTCCAGCGCATTATCCGTAACCGGATACGTCGGCAATCTTCGGATCGCTCGTTCTGATCTGATCAAGGCGGCCCATCTTCTTGAAAGAATTGGGCTCGCAGCCATCGGAGCGTCTTGCGGGCTCTATGTGGGTGCGACGTTGTTGCGTCAGAGAGGTGGACTGTTTGAAAGCGGCTGGATCGTGCTGCTAATGATGCTCTACGGAGCCCTTAGCTGTTATGTTGGAATTGATCTGTCTTGCAATGTTGCGCGGAAGTCGGTTCCGAGCATCTCGGAAGAATGGAACGGCTCCGAGGTGGCTGAGATCATGAGCGCGGCAGGAACGTTCGGCGCCGCGATTGCAGCAACTCTCTCCGTCAGTATCCTTGTCCTTGATCAAAATCTTCCCAATGGCCTGATAGGCTTTGTTGCCGGCTCTTGGGTGGTTGGCTCTTCGCTTCAAGTTGCGGCGGGAACGATGGCTCGTACCTACGGAGCCCCTATGGACAAGGAATGATGATGTGCTCACGGAAAGACATCTGTTTGGACGCAAGTGTTTGGATTCGGCTTCAGTCTGAAAGTGAGTAGCTGACGATCTTTCGCAACTTCAGTAGTCAAACGTTGCGTGCCGGCGATTTTTAGTGGTGCAACCGTTCGCATCGAGCACTATCCATGGAAGCGGTATCGGCACTGAGAAGCCTAATTTGTCGCACGACAAACAAGGCGTGCCATCGCGGTCATGTTGAGATATTGTCCCCGCGTGCCGTGGTCCAACATTCTGCTAACCGCCAACCACACGATCGGTGGAGTCAATGCAGATTGCGGAGTGGCTCGAGAAGCTTGGGCTTGGACAATACGCGGAGCGTTTTGCCCAAAATGGGATCGACATGGGCGTCCTTCCCGAACTGATGGACGAGGACTTCGATAAGCTCGGAGTCCTGCTCGGCCATCGCCGTAAAATGCTGCGTGCTATTGCCGACCTCGATCCAGCCGCGTTGATCGCATCGCCGGCTCCTCCTCCTCAGGACGCCGAGCGGCGCCACCTCACCGTCATGTTTTGCGATCTGGTCGGCTCGACTGCACTCTCGGCGCGCCTCGATCCCGAGGATATGTGGGAGGTGATCCGGGCCTACCGCGCCGCCTGCGCGAGCGTCATTGCTGCCTATGACGGCAAGATCGTCAGGTTCGTCGGTGACGGAATACTCGTCTATTTCGGCTATCCCCGCGCCCACGAGGATGATGCGGAGCGCGCAGTGCGAGCGGGCCTGGACGCCATCTCAGCGGTTAGTCGGCTCAAAACAGGCGCCGACGAGCGGGTTGAACTGCGGATCGCAATCGCGACCGGGCTTGTGGTGGTCGGCGACCTCATCAGCGGCGATGCGTCGGAAGAGCACGCAACGGTCGGCGACACACCAAATCTCGCGGCCCGGCTCCAGAGCCTGGCGGAACCGGGGGCGGTCGTCGTTGCGTCGTCGACGCGCCGGCTGCTCGGCGATCTCTTCACTTTTCGCAATCTCGGCCGCCGCGAGGTCAAGGGCATATCCGAACCCATCGCGGTCTGGGCGGTCGAGGGGGCGAGCGCATCGGAGAGTCGCTTCGAGGCGGTCCGCGCAGCGCGCTCGATCGGCTTTGTCGGCCGCAAGGAGGAGATTGAATTCACACTCTCGCGCCAGCGGCTCGCATGGCAGGGGCAGGGCCAGATGGTGTTGATTTCTGGCGAAGCGGGCATCGGCAAGTCGCGCATTGTCGCAACGCTGTCCGAAAGCCCCGCTTTGGGGGCGCACCGCCGGGTGCGGTATCAGTGTTCGCCCTACCACACCAACAGTGCGCTTCATCCCTTTGTCGCGCAGATCGAGCGCGCCGCCGGCATCTGCTCGCACGACACTCCCGGGCAAAAGCTCGACAAGCTTGAGGCAATGCTGGCACTTGGAACACAGCAGGTCGCCCCAGCGACACCCCTCATTGCGGCTCTTCTTTCGATTCCAACCGGCAACCATTGTCCACCACTCGCTTTGAGTCCAGCGCAGCAGCGGCGACAGACATTTGCGGTCCTTCTCGATCAGCTTGAGGGGCTGGCGCGAGAGCAACCCCTGCTGGTTGTCTGCGAGGATATGCATTGGGCCGATGCCACGACGCTTGAACTGTTCGATCTCGGGGTCGACCGGATCAGGGGACTGCCGATACTCGTGCTCATGACAGCCCGGCCAGAATTCGAGCCTTCCTGGTCGGGCCTTGCCAATGTCAGCATGGTGCGGCTCGACCGGCTCGATCGGCAGGATACGCGCGCGCTGGTCGAGCAGGTGACCGTTGGTCGCCAGCTGCCACGCGAGATGATGAAGCAGATCATCGACAAGACGGATGGCATCCCGCTATTCGTCGAGGAACTGACAAAGATGGTGCTGGAGTCTGGACTGCTCGTCGAAGATGCCGGGCGCTATCGCCTCGGTCGTCCGCTTCCGCCGCTTGCTATTCCCGCGACGCTGCAGGATTCGCTGATGGCGCGGCTCGACCGGCTGGCTCCAGTCAAGGAGGTGGCGCAGATAGGCGCCGCTATCGGTCGCGAGTTCTCATACGCGCTGCTGAGATATGTGGCGGGACGGGATGATTTGACGCTCAGCGCTGCGCTACAGCAACTCGGAGAGGCCGGACTGCTGGTGTGTCGCGGGGCTCCTCCCGAAGCAAACTATAGTTTCAAGCACGCTCTCGTTCAGGAAACGGCCTACGAGAGCCTGCTCAAGAGTAAACGGCAGGTGCTTCACGCGCGCATCGCCGATGTCCTGCGTGAAAAATTTCCGATCGTCGCTGAGATTGAGCCTGAAATTATAGCACGCCACTTCACGGAGGCCGGGCTGAGCGAAGCCGCCCTCGAGTGGTGGCGCAAGGCGGGCCAGCAGGCGTTGAAACGTTCGGCCTATTCCGAAGCAATTGCACATTTCGGCAAGGCGATTGCCACCGCCGATGAGCTGCCCGATGAGCCTGGCCGGTTGATGAGCAGGCTGCATCTTCAAATCGCATATGGCCGCGCGTTACGAGGCAGCCTCGGGCACAGCGCCCCGGAAACGGTGGCCGCATGGACGCGCGCCCGACAGATCGCGGCCGACATCAGTGATGCGGTTGAACTTGCGCCAGTCCATTCGGGCCTCTTCAATGCCTGCCTGACACACGGCGAGTTCGCTCCGATGCGGGAGCTGGCGGATTCCATCATGAGCGCCGCCGACCGACGACCGGACTCGTCGGTGGCCGCCGTCGTTGCGCATTGGACCGGCGGAGTCACCTGCTGGTTCGGGGGCGACTACTTGAACGCGAGAACGCATCTTGAGCAGGCACTAGCGATCTATGGTGCCGAGCCGGATCCCTCGGCGTTTAGGGCCTCGGCGCTGGATCTCCCGTTTGTAATCATGAGGTTTCTTGCCCTGGTGCTTTGGCCGCTTGGCAGCATCGCTCGCGCGCGCCGACTTGCCGCTGAAGCAGTGAGTGCCTCAGGAGAAAAGCGGGCGCTTTCCCGGGCCAATGCGCTTGTTCATCGCGCCGTATTCGACGGGCTATGCGGGGGCTTGTTGCAGCAAACGGAGACCATCCTGGCGCTCGGTCTCGCTCGCGACCATACGATGCCGCTTTATGTGGCCGCCGGGACCTATCTGAATGGCCTGGCCAAGTGGCGTGGCGGCGACCGAATGGCCGGACTGATGGAAATGCGTCGCGGCTGGACCTTGCTGCATGATAATGACTGCTACCTCTGTGAGCCGTTTTGGGGGATGCATGTCGCCGTGGCGGATGCAGAGGCGGGCCATCTCGAGACCGGGCTGGAAATCTTGAGCGAATTGATCGCATGGACGGCGCAATCCGGCCAGCATTGGCTTGATGCCGAGCTGCATCGTGTCCAAGGAGAGCTCCTGTTGCGTCACGATTACCCGGCCGATTCCACGGCTGAAAATGCCCTCAATCGAGCGCTGGAGATCGCACGACACCAACAGGCGAGGACTTTCGAGCTGCGCAGCGCCCTTGGACTTGCGCGCCTGCACAAGAAGAATGGCCGAGTGGGCGCAGTGTCCGAGGTGCTGGCTCCCCTGCTCGCTGAATTCCATGCGGAGCGAGATCTTCCAGAAGCTATTGAAGCGAACGAACTGCTCGAGAAGGAGCGTTAGCCACGTGCCGTTTCTCTAGCTGGTCGTGGCGAGAGAGGCATCTCGATCGTTCCGCCCGCATCTTCGAAGCTCGACGCCCAATGGCGCGTTGGTTCGCAGCGCGAGGCCGACAACACAGGACGATTGTGCCGCCAGGGACTGAGGCAGAAGCATCAGGATCAGCGTGCCTCCTCGCGTCCCCTCAGTCCGTCAGCGTGAGCCTGAGCGGGACCGGGTGGAGATCGCAGGCGCGGCCCGCCTTGGCCACTTGCCCCGGCACGGGATGTCCAATCATCGACGGCAGCTCGCGGGACAACGCAATCAGGCCTTCGAGATCGAGACCGGTGTTCAGCCCAATGTCCCGGCAGAGATTGACCAGATCTTCGGTGCAGACATTGCCCGATGCCCCCGGCGCAAATGGGCAGCCGCCGAGGCCGCCGAGGGACGCGTCGAAGCGAACTGCGCCAGCGTCGAAACCCGCCATCACATTCACGAGCCCGAGGCCTCTCGTGTTGTGGAAATGCAGCGTCAGTTCGTCGCGCGGCACGAGACTGAGGATGGATTTGACGCGCTGTCGCACGAGCTTCGGATTGGCCATGCCGGTGGTATCCGCGAGCGTGATGCTCTGCGCACCGAGACGGAGATAATTCTCGATCAGCCGTAGCACCTTGTCTTCGTGCTGCTCGCCTTCGAACGGGCAACCGAACGCCGTTGCGAGCGTCGCATTGAGGTGAACGCGTCTGCCGATCGCGGCGGTCACCTCGGCGAGTGCAGACAATGAGCCCTGGTGGTCCATGCCCATATTGACGCGATTGTGCGTCTCGCTCGCCGACATCACGAAATTCACCTCGTCGGCGCCGGCCTCCAGCGCGCGTTCGGCTCCTCTGAGATTAGGGATGAGCGCAACGAAGACCACGCCTTCACGTCGAGCGATGGAGTGGAACACGGCATCGCCGTCCGCGAGCGCAGGCACCGCTTTCGGCGAGACGAAAGACCCCGCCTCGATCCGGCGAAAGCCCAACGCGGACAAGCGGTCGATCAGTGCGATCTTGAGGTCGGTCGGCACCACGATCGGCTCGATCTGCAAGCCGTCGCGCGGGCAGACCTCCTGGATGCTGATATCTGGCAGGGCACTCATTGGATGACGCCGCGCTGCCGCAGCTCCCGGACGTCCTGATCGGTCTTGCCGAGTTCGGCGAGGATATCTTCGGTGTGCGCGCCGAGCTCAGGGCCGCTCCAGCGGACCGCGCCGGGGGTATCGGAGAGCTTTGGCACGATGCCCGGCATCTTGACGGAGATGTCACCGGGCAGTGCAGCCTGGATGATCATCTCGCGGGCGAGATAGTGTGGATCATCGACAATGTCGGCGACCGAATAAATGCGTCCGGCGGGTATGCCGCCGGCTTCGAGCGCGTCGAGCGCCTCCGCAATGGTGTGCTTTCGGGTCCAATCCGCAATGGCCGCATCGAGTTCGGCGTTGCGGGCGACGCGTCTGTCGTTGGTCGCAAGGTCTTCATCTTCTGCAAGATCGGGTCTGCCGATCGCGACCATCAGCCGCTTGAAGATCGCATCACTGTTTCCCGCAATGACGACGTAACTGCCATCGCGCGCCGGATAGGTGTTGGACGGGCTGATGCCCGGAAGCGAGCCACCGCTGCGGGTGCGGACATGGCCCATCAGGTCGTATTCCGGAATGAGGCTCTCCATCAGATTGAAGACGCTTTCAAACAACGAGACGTCGACGATCTGTCCCTTGCCGCCGCCGGCCTTGACGTGCAGCAGCGACATCAATGCGCCGATCACCGCATGCAGCGAGGCGAGGCTGTCGCCGATGCTGATGCCCGCGCGCGCAGGCGGAGATTGGGCATCGCCCGTCGTGTAGCGCAGCCCGCCCATCGCTTCGCCGATGGCGCCGAAGCCCGGGCGGTCACGGTACGGACCGGTCTGCCCGTAACCGGAGATGCGCACCAGCGTCAGGCGGGGATTGAGCGCGGAGAGTACGCTCCAGCCCAGGCCCATCTTCTCCAGGATGCCGGGCCGGAAATTCTCGATCACCACATCCGCCTTCGCCGCGAGTGCCTTCGCGATCGCAAGGCCTTCATCGGACTTGAGGTCGAGCGCGATCGATTTCTTGTTGCGCGATTGCAGATACCACCACAGCGACGTGCCCTGATGCAGCTTGCGCCATTTGCGCAAGGGATCGCCGCTGCCGGGCTGCTCGATCTTGATCACCTCCGCACCGAATTCGGCGAACAGTCGTGCCGCAAAGGGTGCCGCGATCAGCGTGCCAAGCTCGAGCACGCGAATGCCGCTGAGTGGACCTTCCATGTCGCCTCCTCAAAAAAGATCGGGTAAATCTCCTATAGAAGATTTCTCTTTTATAATAGAAAATTTCTGCTAGGCTCGTTTTGTGAAGGCGCAGTCAAGACGCCACGCAGGGACGACAACGCAAACGGGGGATCGCCGTGAGACTGAGGTCAGCGGTACCGGTCGCAGCATTGCTGTTGGCCGCGGGAATGCCTGTTGCTTGCGCGCAGGCGCAGCAGCCCGGAACGATCTACGGATTCGGCGACAGTCTGCTCGACGTGTCGCGCAATTGCCCGATCGCGTTTCCGCAATCGGCGCCGTACGGTGCCTGCGGCAATGGTCGCGGTTCGCTGCAATGGCTGTCGATGCTGACCAGCTATAGCTTCAGCAAGCCCAACGATTACGCCTACAACGGCGTAGGCAACGGCGTCTTTCCGGCATTCAACGGCGGCCCGACAGTAGCGCAACAAATTGTCGAGTTCACCAGCGCCGGCCGAAGCTTCCGGCCGAACGACCTGATCGCCGTCGGCGGCATGCCCAACAACTCGGCAGCACCGTTATTGGGTATCCTCGATTCGAACGGAACTCCCTACACGCCGCAAACGTTATCCGCAGCAACTTTGTCCCAGCAGTACGGCAACATCGCGCAACTGATCAATGCGGGCGGACATAATTTCATCGTCGAGAACATGTTCTCGTCGTCGGCCTACAATTTCTATGTGATCGGCGGCTTCTATCCGTTTGGTGCGCCCTATGCGTTTCCAAACATTCCGGGAGCCACGACGTTCTTCGGCCTCGTAAACACAAATCTCGCGAGCACACTCGCGCCGCTTGCCGCTCCGGGCGTGCGCCTTCACGTCGTCGATCTCGCCGCGATCTATACCAAGGCCTACACCGATCCGACCAGCCTGGGATTCAAGACCGGTACGGCTTGCGTCTTTGATGGCAATTGCCTCACGGCATCGAAGGACGTGCAGAACCAGCATTTCATGTTCGATCTGCATCCGACCGATGCTGGCTATGCGGTGATTGCGCGCTACGAAGCCAACCTGCTCGCGGCACAGGACGGTATTGCCGCGCAGGGCGACATCGCGCAACTTACTGCGCAGAATTTCTCGAATTCGATCTTCTCGCGGATCGACGCGTTGCGTGCCAACGATCCGCGTGTAACGAGAACGGCGCTACCATCTCAGGCCTTTGCCTCCATGGACCTGCCTGGCATGAGCACGAAGGCACCGCCGCGTCTTGCGCCCGAGCTGCCGTTCTCGGTCTATCTCGCCGCAGCCTATGGCAGCGGCAGCCGCGGCGACCGCTTCGGCGCCGACGGAAACGCCACCGGTTTCGACTACACGCTTGCGGGCGGCACGTTCGGTGCCGACTACAAGGTCGATCCGAACATCCGCGTCGGAGGCGCGCTCAACTACACCAATCCGGTCGCCAATCTGCATGGTGGCACCGGTCACCTCAATCTCGACAGCTATCAGATCGGCGGCTTTGCGTCCTTCACCTACCCGCATCTGTTGGCGGACATCGTCGCGACGTACGGCTACAACAACTACCGCATCGATCGTCCCGGCGTCGTCGATACGATCCGCGGCAGCACCACCGGCAATACCTTCACGGTCGGCGCCAAGTCAGCCTATCTGTTCGATGTCGGGGCGGTCCGGGTTGGCCCGCTGGCCGGGCTCGTCTACGACTACACCGACGTCAATCCGTACACCGAGACCGGTGATCCCATCATCACCCAGGCGGTCGCGCGGCAGAAGCTCGAAGGCCTGATCAGCAGTGCGGGCGTGCAGTTCCGCGCGCCCTTCACCGTTGCGACGCGTCCCGTCAATTCCTTCCTCAATCTGACCGCCGAGCATGATTTCCTCGGGGGCGCGCGGACGCTGCTCGCGGCGGAAACGGTGGCGCTCGCTTTGCCGGTCTACACAGTCGTGCAGGGCAATCCTGATCGCACCTATGGCAAGGTGGTGGGCGGCCTGAGCACGGCTCTGTCAGGCAACGTCAACGCCATGCTCACCGCGGCGGGAACGTTCGGCACCAGCAATCCGCAGTTCGCGCTGCAGGGCGCAGTCAAGGTAGCTTTCTAGTGGCGATGAGAATGAAAAATCAGCGATACCTCAGGGAGGGAACTATGACCTTGTCACGGCTTCGCGCGGCCGCGCTTGCAATGCTATTGGGCACCGCTCCTGCGGCGGCGCTCGCCGAAGACGCGGCCTTCCGGGTCGGCGTTATCGACGACATGTCCGGCGTCTATTCCGGCAATGGCGGGCCCGGCACGGTACTGGCCGCCAGGATGGCAGTCGAAGATTTCGGCGGCAAGGTGCTGGGTCGTCCGATCGAGGTCATCTCGGCCGATCATCAAAGCAAGCCCGACATCGGCGCGGCCCTTGCGCGCCAGTACATCGAGCAGCAGGGGGTGAGCGCGATCATCCCGGGTGGGGCAAGTTCGGTCGGGCTCGCAGTGCAGGCCATTGCGCGCACGCTGAAGAAGACCACGCTGGTCAGCGGCGGCTATGCGTCGAATTTCAGCGGCGACGGCTGCTCGCCCTATGGCACGCAATGGGCGCCATCGACAAGCGAACTCTCCAAGACCATCGCCAAGGGCATCGTCGATGCCGGCGGCAGGAAGTGGTTCTTCATCGTCGCCGACTATGTATTCGGCAAGAATCTTGCCGCCGATGCCGGCGAGACCGTCAAGGCCTCCGGCGGCCAGGTCGTTGGCCAGGTGCTGCATCCGCTCAATGTCACGGATCTCGCCTCGCAACTCCTAGCGGCGCAGGGCTCCGGCGCCGACGTGATCGGGCTGGCCAATGCCGGGCCAGATCTCGTCCTCGCGATCAAGCAGGCCAGAGAATTCGGCGTCAGCGCCAAGCTCGCGACCATGCTGGTGTTCGAGAACAACGTCACTTCGCTCGGCCTTTCCACCGCGCAGGGCCTGCGGCTCGCGGCCTCGTTCTACTGGGATCTGAACGACGAGACCCGTGCCTGGTCGAAGCGCTTCATGGCCCGCAACGGCAATGCGGTGCCGACCATGGGCCATGTGCTGGCCTATCTCGCCACCACCCACTACCTGAAGGCGGTCGCCGCGGTCGGCTCCGACGATGCCGCACAGGTGCAGGCCAAGATGCTGCAACAGCCGATCGAAGGCAACCTGATCCAGCACGCCCATATCCAGCCCAATGGCCGGGTGGTCTCCGACATGCACATTTTCGAGGTGAAGAGCCCGCAGGACTCCAAGAGCCCGGCGGATCTCTACAGGCTGGTCGCGACGCTGCCGGGCGATGGCCTGTTTGTGTCGGCCGAGAAGAGCGGATGTCCTCACCTCGCCGTGAGGTAAGCCGCAGTTGGGAATTGAGGTGCTGCCATGAATGCTGAGGATACGATGCGCGCGAAGTCGCACGACGAGGTGCGGGGCGATGCCCCGCACGGGCTCCAGGCGTTCAAGATGCATATCGACGGCGAATGGTGCGAGTCGAGCTCCGGACGTTGGCTGGAGACCAACGATCCGTATACGGGAAAGCCATGGGCCGTCATCCCCAGGGGAAATGCGGAGGACATCGACAGGGCCGTGCAGGCGGCGAATCGCGCCTTCGTTGCCGGTCCCTGGGCGAGCATGCATCCGAGCGACCGCGGCACGCTGTTGAATCGCGTTGCCGACCTCATCGCTGCGAATGCGGAGCGGTTGGCCGAGTTGGAAGTGCGCGACAACGGCAAGCTCAGGGTGGAGATGCTCGGGCAGATGAGATATCTGCCGCGCTGGTTTCAGTACTACGGCGGCCTTGCCGACAAGATCGAAGGCCGCATGCCGCCGACCGACAAAAAAGGCATGCTCCACTACGTCTCCTACGAGCCGATCGGCGTCGTCGGCGCAATCACGCCGTGGAATTCGCCGCTGCTGCTGACGGTCTGGAAACTCGCACCCGCGCTTGCCGCTGGCAACACTGTGGTCATCAAGCCGTCCGAATTCGCGTCCACCTCTCTGCTCGCATTGGTCGAGCTGTTCGAACAGGCCGGTTTCCCGAAAGGCGTGGTCAACGTCGTCACGGGCCTGGGCGCCGAGACCGGGGAGCCCCTCGTCGAGCATCCCTTCGTCGACCGGATTGCCTTCACCGGGGGCAACCTTGCCGGTCGCAAGATCTATGAAGCGGCGGCGCGGCAGTTCAAGCGCGTCTCGCTCGAGCTCGGCGGCAAGTCGCCGAATATCGTGTTCGGCGATGCAAGCATCGAGGATGCGGTCAAGGGCGTCATTTCCGGCATCTTCGCCGCGAGCGGTCAGACCTGCATGGCCGGCTCGCGGCTGCTGTTGCATTCCTCGATCCACGACGCATTCCTTTCGCGTCTCGTCGAGGTGATGAAGGCGGCGCGTCTCGGCGATCCCAACAGCCCCGAGACCGACGTCGGACCGGTTGCGACCGAGCAGCAGCTGCAGAAGGTGCTTCACTACATCGAGCTTGCCAAACAGGAAGGCGCTCGCTGTGTCCTCGGCGGCCGGCGGGCCTTTCGGCCGGAATGCGGCGACGGCTGGTTCGTGGAGCCGACCATCTTCGCCGATGTCACCAACGACATGCGGATCGCGCGCGAGGAGGTGTTCGGGCCGGTTCTCAGCGTGATCAGATTTGATTCCGACGACGAGGCGGTCGCACTCGCCAATGACACGCCGTTTGGCCTTGCGGCAGGCCTCTGGACCACCGACCTAGGCCGCGCGATCGCGCTGCCGAAGCGACTGCGGGCAGGGACGGTCTGGGTCAATGCCTATCGTGTCGTCAGCTATCTCTCACCCTTCGGTGGCTTCAAGGAGTCCGGCATCGGCCGGGAGAACGGGCTCGATGCCATCTACGAATATCTGGAGCCGAAGAGCGTCTTCATCAATCCGACGCCGTCGATCTCCAATCCGTTTACGTTGCAGTAGGACGGGAGCAATCCGGGTCAGGCGCGGCGGCGCCGGATGACGAGATAGTAGGCGCATGGAGTCCTGCCCGCATTGATGAAACGGTAGGATTCACGCACATCGAAGTAAAAGGAGTCGCCGGTATCGAGGACGTAATTCGCCTCGCCCGTCTGCACCGTCAACTGGCCCTCGTGCACGACCAGATATTTTTCCGTCGGCACCTTGTAGGGCGGCAGCTCGCCGGAGGATTCGCCGGGCGGAATTCGATGCAGCAGGAACTCGAGGTCGTTGTCCAGATGGGACGGCGACAGGTTGTGACGTTCAAAGCCGGTCTCGGGATCCTTGAAGGCCAACCTGTTGGCCCTGCGAATCACCGCGACCTGCGCGGGATCTGGCTCCGCGCCCATCAACGTGGACATCGAGACATTGAGCCCCTTGGCGATCCGCACGATGATCGCGAGTGTCGGGCTCTTCTCGCCGCGTTCGACCTTGGACAGCATGGCGCGGCTGACGCCGGACTGCGCCGCAAATTCCTCCAGCGTCAGGCCCGCCTGCGTCCGCAGCCGCTTCACCCGGCCGCCGAGTTCGACGATGATGGCATCGTCACCCGCGCGGCCGGCTCGCTGGTGCCGCCGCGATTTCGTCGGTGCTTTGCGGGAAATCGCACCCTCGCTTCCGGACGCTTCCGAAGTCTTGTGTCGTCGTACAGGCAATCTGTCGTGCATGCGCCATATTTTCAGAAGTTGGGGCGCCTCACAAGGTTGTATGTGCCCCGGCTCTCGCTGAAGCGCCGTTCCGCCGCCTCAGACTCTGCGGCTGTCCGTCACAGCGCCGTAACGAATGCGCCTCACGAATTGACGTGCACGAAATCCCGCAGCAGCGGATAGATCTCGTTATTCCAGCGCTTGCCTGAGAACACGCCGTAATGGCCGACGCCGGCCTGCATGTGGTGCACCCTGCGATAGGCGCGCACGCCGGTGCAGAGGTCCTGCGCGGCGAGCGTCTGGCCGATCGAGCAGATGTCGTCCTTCTCGCCCTCGACCGTCATCAGCCCCATGCGGCTGACGGCCTTGGTGTTCACGGGACGGCCGCGGTGCATCAGCTTGCCTTGCGGCAAGAGGTGCTCCTGGAACACGTCGCGCACGGTCTCGATGTAGAACTCCGCCGGCAGGTCCATCACGGCGAAATATTCATCGTAGAAGATCTTGATGCTGGCGGCCTTCTCCTTCTCGCCCTTGGCGATGTGATTGGCGAGATCCATGTGTTGTCTGATATGGCGCTCGAGATTCATCGAGACGAAGGCGGTGAGCTGCACGAAACCGGGATAGACCTTGCGGAGCGCGCCTCGGCACTGCATCGGCACGTAGTTGATCAGATTGCTCTGGAACCAGTCGATCGGCTTGCTCTTGGCGAACTCGTTCACCCGGGTCGGCTGAATGCGCGTGTCGATCGGGCCAGCCATCAGCGTCAGCGTCGCAGGCCGCGAGGGGTGGTTGTCCTCGCACATGATCGCTGCGGCAGCGAGGGCGGACACCGACGGCTGGCAGATCGCGACCATGTGCGGGCGCGGCCCGAGCTGTCCGAGAAAGTCGATGAGGTGCTCGGTGTAATCGTCGAGCCCGAAGCGGCCTTCGCTGCGGGGAATGTCGCGCGGATTGTGCCAGTCGGTGATGTAGACGTCGTGATCTTGGAGCAGCGTCTTCACGGTGCCGCGCAAAAGCGTGGCGAAATGGCCGGACATCGGCGCCACCAGCAGCATGCGCGGCTGCTCGCCCACGTCCTTTTTCCTGAAGTGCAAGAGCGAGCCGAACGGTGTCGCGTAGGCGATCTCCTCGGTGACGGCGACCTCGCGATTTCCGACCATGACGCTGTCGATGCCGTAGGCCGGGCGGTGATAGGTGAGGGTGGAGCGCGAGATCAGCTCCAGCGCGGCGGCGAGCCGGCCGACGACCTGATCCGACATGCCCTGCGGCACCAGATGGAGGAATTTGAGCGCGGACGAAGCTCCCGCCCGCCACGGCGCTGCCAAGTCCATCTGGTTCTGAAAGGTTTGATAAAACATCGACATCATACTGAAGCGCCCACCTGTCCCATGTTGTCATGCAATATCGAAGCCAAACCTGGGTCAGATCGCCCGGAAAACTGGCACATCGCTTGCTCTTCAATCGGATGAACACACGGGAAAGCACAAGCAATGGGCACGCAAGCGGGCCGGGCGGGCTGCCGGTATCAGGCGTGAGGGAAGGGGCCATATGGCGAAAGCGACACTGACCATCAGCAGCAAGAACTACTCGTCCTGGTCGCTACGTGGCTGGCTGCTGACCAAGTTTTCCGGACTTGATTTCGAGGAGATCGTCACCGCGCCGGACGACGCCTCCGCGCGGGCCGAAATTCTGCTGCTGTCGTCCTCGATCCTGGTGCCGTGCCTGCGGCACGACGGCGCCACGGTCTGGGATACGTTGGCCATCGCCGAATATCTCAACGAGGTCATGCCGGACGCCGGGCTAGTGCCGGCCGACCGCATCCAGCGCGCCCATTGCCGCTCGATTTGCGGCGAAATCCATTCCGGCTTCGCCACGCTACGCGCCTCGCTGCCGGTCAATCTGAAGGGGCACTTCCCCGGCTTCAAGATCTGGTCGCGCGCGCAGGCAGATATCGACCGGATCTGTGCGATCTGGCGCGACTGCCTGGAGCTGTCGGGCGGTCCGTTCCTGTTCGGCGAGAAGCGCACCATGGCGGATGCGATGTACGCACCAGTCGTGACGCGCTTCGTGACCTATAACGTCAAGCTCGAGCCGCGGCTCCAGGCCTATGCCGATACCATCATGGCCATGCCCGAGATGAGGGAGTGGGTTGCCGCGGCCAAGGAAGAGCCGGCGGAGATCGAGGAGCTCGAGGTCGAATATTAGGCAGGCTTTGCCTGCCCTGCCTGTTTAGGCGGCGCCGACCTTCCGCGGTGTTGCCGACCATTGTGCGATTGCCGCAATTAACCTTTGGTGCGGCCAGCGTCTCACGCCCGCCCGCGCCTCTCACAGATATGGTACGCACGAGCGGTACGGCTGGCGACATTTAGCCGTGAACAGGCGTGGACGGCCTTGCTGCTGATTCGGACGTGATTCGTTCGGGCCGCGTTCCGAAGGTTAAGGCGGCGCGCGGCGCCGTTGCATTTTGGGACAAAGGGGCCTGAGACAAGCCGCTTTCAGGCGACTCCGCGCTGCTTCACGCGGGGCAGCCGCCAGCCGATGACGGTCGCTTCAACCGCGATGCCGGCGTCGTGGTTCTGCCATCGTCCCTCGACATAGCGGCAGGCGAACGGCAGCTGATACGTTCCGCTGTGGTCCTCGCACAGCACTTCGAGCGGCATGCCCGGAGGCGGTTCTCCGGCGCCATCGAATTCCGCCAGACGTCTATCGCGCGTTGCCATTCCAGAAATCTCCCCTAATGAAACTCGGAAAGCGGCAGCGCCCACTTCGCCACGTCCCGATCATCGCTCCCCGTCCAGGGAACAGGTGCAAGCTCAACGCGAGAATGCGGTACGAGTGTGGTAGCGTCCGGCCGCGGCGTGCAATCAGCGCAAATTGCCGTGATTGATGTGATGAGGAACCTGCATGCTGCTTCGAAACGCCGGCGTTTGTGTCGCGATGTTGCTGCTCGCCATGCTGGCGCTTGAGCCGCTCCGCGCGCAGGACGTGCCGGGAATCGAGATCTGCACGGTCGAGAAGACCATGGAGCGGCGCACCAGCTGCCTGCAGAGCAACGTCGATTTCCTCCAGAAGACGATCACCAAACTCGCCCTCGATCACCAGCAGAAGCTTGATGCGGCCAATCGTCAGGTCGACGCGCTGAAGACGATGGTGGCCGGCTTGCAGAAGACAGTCAGCGATCTCCAGGCGGCGCAGGCGAAGATGGCGGAGGATGTGAAGAAGAAGGCCGACGCGCCGCCGACGAAGGATGCGAAGTAGGGTGGGTTAGCGAAGCGTAACCCACCAAGGTCTATGCTCGCAGAAGGCAAAGAGGTGGGTTACGCCTGCGGCTAACCCACCCTACGGTCGATCGATCGCAACGCCGATCAAGCGAAGCATCTCGCGTCCGCCTAAACCGGCCGCGCTTCGAACTGAGTAGGGCCGCGCAAGGCTGGCATACCATCCCGCTTGCTTGGCAAGCCTTGGCGACTTTGCCATAACCGCTGGCAAATCTTGCCTGCGGGGCTCCGTGCCGGACATCCGGGCAAGGCATAATAAGCAGCCGGGAGGGTCCTCATGTCCAACGTCCGTGTTCTCGCCACCGACCTCGAATTCCCTGAAGGGCCGGTCGTGATGCCGGACGGCTCGGTCGTGCTGGTCGAGATCCGCGGCCAGCGCCTGACCCGCGTTTATCCCGACGGCCGCAAGCAGATCGTCGCGAAGATTCCGGGCGGCCCGAACGGCGCCGCGCTTGGCCCCGACGGCAAGATCTACGTCTGCAACAACGGCGGCTTCAGCTGGATCCCGACCCGCAACATGATCATGCCGGGACCGCAGCCCGATGATTATTTGGGAGGATCGATCCAGCGCGTCGATCTGCAATCCGGCAGGATGGAGACCGTCGTGACCAAATGCGGCGAGCACGATCTGCGCGGGCCGAACGATCTCGTGTTCGACAAGCATGGCGGCCTGTGGTTCTCCGACCTCGGAAAACGCCGCGCGCGCGAGATGGACGTCGGCGGGATGTATTATCTCAAGCCCGGCATGACGGAGATCGTGGAAGTCGTGCACGGCGTGCTGCCGGCGAACGGCATCGGTCTGTCGCCGGACGAGAACACCGTCTACATCGCCGAGACGCCGACGGGGCGGCTCTGGGCCTACGAGCTCTCGGCGCCCGGCACGCTCAAGCCGCGCGACGCGATCTATCGCGGCGAACGTGGCAAGCCGATCTGCGGGCTCGGCGGCTACCAGATGTTCGACTCGCTCGCGGTGGAAGCCGGCGGCAATGTCTGCGTCGCCACCCTGGTCTCCGGCTGCATCTCGGTAATCGCGCCGGACGGCACGCTGGTGGAGCAGGTCCCGACGGGCGACCGCGTTACCACCAACATCGCCTTCGGCGGCCCCGAACTGAAGACCGCCTACATCACGCTGTCCGGCAAGGGCGAGCTGATCGCCATGGACTGGCCGCGCGGCGGTTTGCCACTCAATTTTCTAAACAAGTAAACGGTGCTAGTGAGCGTCATTGCGAGCCAAGCGAAGCAATCCAGGAATGCGTCCGCGGAGACGGTCTGGATTGCTTCGTCGCTTCGCTCCTCGCAATGACGTAAGGAGACTTCAAAATGCCCTGGCCTGATCCCATCACCCTGCGCGGCCAGCACGCCCGTCTCGAGCCGCTGTCGCATCAGCATCGCGAGGGTCTGATGGAGGCCGTGAAAGACGGCAAACTCTCCACGATCTGGTACACCGCGATCCCAACGCCGGAGAACATGGGCAAGGAGATCGACCGCCGGCTCGGCCTTCAGACCGCGGGCTCGATGCTGCCGTTCACCGTGTTCGACGGTAGCGGCAAGATCGTCGGCATGACGACCTATATGAACATCGATGCCGCCAACCGCCGCGTCGAGATCGGTTCGACCTGGTATGGCAAGAGCGCGCAGCGCGGGCCGCTCAACACGCAGTGCAAGCTCCTGCTGCTCACCCACGCCTTCGAAACCCTAGACTGCATTGCGGTCGAATTCCGCACCCACTTCTTCAATCACCAGAGCCGCCGCGCCATCGAGCGCCTCGGTGCCAAGCAGGACGGCATTTTGCGCAGCCATCAGGTCGCGCCGAACGGCACGCTGCGCGACACTGTGGTCTACAGCATCACCGCGGCCGAATGGCTGACGGTGCGCACGCATCTCGACTATCAACTCAACGACAAGCCGCGCTGAGCGACGGCCGAGGCACCATGGACAGATTTGATTATGTGATCGTCGGCGCGGGTTCCGCCGGTTGCGTGCTTACCAGCCGGCTGAGCGAGGATCCCTCGACCAGCGTCTGCGTGCTCGAGGCGGGCCCGAGCGACTGGCATCCCTACATCCACCTGCCGGCGGGCTTCATCAAGACCTTCCACATGAAGAGCATCAACTGGGCCTATCAGCAGGAGCCGGGGCCCTGGACCGGCGGGCGCAGCATCTACGCGCCGCGCGGCAAGACGCTCGGCGGCTCGTCCTCGATCAACGGCCACATCTACAACCGCGGCCAGCGCATGGATTTCGACACCTGGGCGCAGATGGGCAATCGCGGCTGGGGCTATGCCGATGTGCTGCCCTACTTCCGGCGGCTGGAGAAGCGGGTCGGCGAGGGCGAGGACACCTATCGCGGCCGCGACGGCAACCTCATCGTCACCACCATGAACTGGCGCGATCCGCTGTGCGAGGCGTTCATGGAAGGCGCGGTTTCGCTCGGCATTCCCCGCAATCCCGATTACAACGGCAAGACCCAGGAAGGCGTGTCCTACTGCCAGCGCACCATCGACAAGGGTCTGCGCGTGTCCGGATCGACCGCATTCCTGAGGCCCGCGATGAAGCGGCCGAACGTGCACGTGCGCACGCACGCGCATGCGACCGAGATCATCTTCGAGGGCAAGCGCGCGGTGGGCGTACGCTACATGAAGGGCGGCCGCGGCGGCACGCCGGTCGAGGTGCGCGCCAACAAGGAAGTGATCCTGTCCGGCGGCACCTATAATTCGCCGCAGTTGCTCCAGCTCTCCGGGATCGGCTCGCCCGACTTGTTGCAGGCCCACGGCATCGCCGTGCGTCACGCGCTGCCGGTCGGCGAAGGCCTGCAGGACCATTACGCACCGCGCACCGTGGCGCGCGTAAAAGACATCAAGACCATCAACGAGCTCCGCCGGGGCCTCTCGCTATGGATCGAGGCTCTGAAATGGGCCACCACGCGCGGCGGCTTGCTGTCGTTGTCGCCGACCATGGTCTATTGCTTCTGGCACTCCGGCGAGAGCGCGGAGAGCTCGGACTTGCAGCTCACCTTCACGCCGGCGAGCTACAAGGAGGGCGTACAGGGCCAGCTCGAGGACGAGCCCGGTATGACCGTCGCCTCCTGGCAGCAGCGCCCCGAGAGCCGCGGCTACGTCCACATCCGCTCATCTGATCCATTCGCCCCGCCGATCATCCAGACCAACTATCTCGACGCCGAGCACGATCGCCGCGTCATCGTCGCCGGCATGAAGCTCGCGCGGCGCTTGCTGAAGTCGGCTCCGCTCTCGCCCTATTACGCCTACGAGGATTTCCCCGGCCCCAATATCAACACCGACGACGAGTTCCTGGCTGCCGCCACCGAACGCGGCACCACCACCTTCCACCCCGGCTGCACCTGCCGCATGGGCCCGGCGGAGAGCACCTGGGCTGTGGTCGACGATCAGCTCCGCGTCCACGGCCTGCAAGGCCTCCGCGTCATCGACGCCTCCGTCATGCCGCGCATGATCTCGGCGAACCTCAACGCCTCAACGATGATGATCGCCGACCGCGCCTCCGACCTGATCCGCGGCAAGCAGCCAATGGAAGCCGCGCGCGTGCCGGATACGGCGGTGGCGTGATCTTCGTAGATCCTATGGGGTGGCAGGTGGTCAGGGGTAAATTGAGTTTGTGACCACCAACTCACCCTGGAGGATCAACGATCGGTAGATGTGACGTCGGGCAAAACACCACAAAGCGCGTCAATCCCTCCCCGCAAAAATATTCCACTTTAGCGAAATTCGGAATTACGGCATAAACCGAAACAGCCCGGCCTACGGAAGAGGGGCGGTTCGCGAGTCGTTCGAAACGCGGGCCGGGTTGCGGTGGACGCGGCAGCGTCGGGCGCGAGAGGTTAAGGGCAGGGCGGATTGCTCTCCGTGAGCCCGAAACCGCGTGCGGACGAGCGGCGCTGTCAGGTTCGTCTCGCCAGCATTCTTCCGGCAACGTCGACAAGGCCGGAAGATAATGCGGCGAGCAAGCGGACCGTGCGTACGGCAAAACCGTGTGGTCCTGTAGTCCAGTACTTTTTTCGTCGGCCGAAGAACGTAGAAAGCGCATAAAAACCAAAGGCTTCGGCGATATTGGCTGACAAAGAAAAGGGCCCGCCCGAATGAGGCGGGCCCCAATAGACACTAGACCGTTCGTCCCTTGAATGCGGACGTCGAACGCTTGCACGTTCCGGAGATATCTTGAAAAAGCGGGTGCAGTTGGCAACCGTCGTCCAAAGCGGCACGGCAACCCGGCTTAGTTCGAATTTTCGGAGCTTAGAGTGACTTGCAGCGTTTCCGCCACTAGCGCCTGGAGTTGCCATAGCGCTTCGTCGTGAATGCCCAGTTCCTCTAAGCGGGACACAGTTTCTCTGAGGTACTCCGCGCAGGAGCCCCAATGTCCCGCAGCTGATGCCAGAATGTCGGCGGCCTCCTCCAACGGCAACTTCCCAGAGTAATGTGGGCTTTGGCGGTTTACCACTATTCCGAGAGCCCGGATCGGACCTTCATCCGTTTCAGCTGTGCGCATACCGGTGAAGGCGACCACGCTGACCGGCGCATGGAGACCGCGTGATCCGGTCGATGACGACCAGGGCGGCGCACGAGCTTGATGGCGCCGTTGGATTTATTTTCTGATCTCAGTATTTGAGGTTCGGGTCAAGCGATAGGTGGAGCCCGTGCGCGGCGCGAAGTGACCGCCACGAGTCAAACGCAGCGCCGCGCATGGGCGGGCCGGAGGGCGCATTGTTCATTTTTTCGCTCCTGTCGGCGGTTTTGTGACCGTCCTATCCGCCGCGCTCGGCCCCGGCGCTGAGGTATCCGACTTGGCCGTCTTGGGATCGCGCATCGATGGCCCATCGAGCGCAAGACGATGGGCGTTATGCACGAGGCGGGCATCGACCGGCAACTGGCTGGTGATCAGCGTCGAGCCGGCGCCATAACGGTCCTCGACGATCTCCATGAGGTCGCGCCGCTGGTTGGCCGAGAGCCGGTCTGGGCCCCAGTCATCAAGGATCAGCAGATCGGCCTTGGTGAGCGTACGGAACAGACGCGCGAAGCGGCCGTCTCCGTGGGCCAGTTCGAGATCGGCAAAGAGGCGCGGCACACGTGCGTAATGCACCGTATAGCCATCACGGCAGGCTCTCTGCGCCAGCGCGCAGCTGAGCCACGACTTGCCGACACCGCACGGTCCGGTGATCAGCAGATTGCGATGTTCGGCAATCCAGCGGCCGGCGGCCAGTTGCTGGAACAGCGCCTTGTCGAGCCGTCGGGCGGCACGATAGTCGACGTCCTCGATCGACGCCTGGCCGTGGCGCAGCTTCGCATTGCGCAGCCGGCTTTTGAACCGCTGCGTGCCGCGATGTGCCGCCTCGCGATCGAGCAGCAGCGCCAGCCATTCGGCAGGCGCGAGATCCCGGGCAGCGTCCTGCGACTGCAGTTCAACAAAGGCCTCGGCCATGCCGTCGAGCCTCAGGGCTCGCAGCTGGTCGATGGTTGGATGGGTCAGCATTGCGTGTTTTCTCCTCAGTGGAAGTAGCGGGGGCCACGGATGTTCGCGTGCACGATCGCCGGCCCGTCCGTGGCGGAGGCAGGCCGTCGGCGATCGAGGTTGGTCTTCAGGATGGAGGTAACCGAGGTGTAGGAGCGCGCGCCAATCTCGAGCGCGCGGCCGCAGGCGGCTTCCAGTCGCTCATGCCCGAAGCTGTTGGCGTGCCTGAGGATGCCGATCGTGGCGCGGAAGCCCTGCTCCGGATGCGTCTTCTCGCGCAGGATGATCTCGATCAGCGCCGATGTCTTCGGCCCGATCTCGTTCGCTCGACCCTGGATGCGTTCCGGCGTCCAGTCGGCATAGCGCCGGTGGCTCGACGGCATGTGCTCGCGCACGGTCGTGTGCTTGCGGTCCGATGACGAACGCACGTGGACAGCGACGCGATTGCCGCCATGGAACAGCTCCACCGTCCGCGCCGTGATCCGCGCCCATAGCTCCTCGCGCAGCAACGCGTGCGGCACCGAGTAGTAATGCTTCGCGACCTCGACGTGATAATCGAGGCCGGCCCTGCACTGCTTCCACTCGGCGTAGACGTAGGGCGCAGTCGGTAATGGCTTCAACGCTGGCTGGTCCAGTGCCTCAAACAGCGCGCGGCGGCTCGCGCCGAGA
>NZ_JADPKQ010000379.1:0-734 GCF_023074015.1 Bradyrhizobium sp. 142 | reverse complement strand
CGCCATGGTTTGGTCGCAATCCAGACCTCCGTTGTCCGTCGGAATTCCGGATACTCTTTCGAATCCGTTCCGTAAATCGATAACCAAGGTCGGCCGCGCTTCAAGCAACGTCACAAACGATAGCATGTTTGGATACGAATAGGAACGATCATTCCTAGAACGATCGTTCCGGCTCAGTTCCCATATCGCCATGGATCTCAAAGAGATCATGGCTGTGAACCTGCGTCGGAAACGCCACGATTTACAAATGACGCAGGAGGAGCTGGCCGAGCGCGCGGGGTTGAGCGCCCGTTACATCGGCGCGATCGAGCGCGGCGATGTATCAGCAAGCGTCACTGTGCTCGGACAAATTGCTGAAGCATTGGGGGTCGAACCGGGAGACCTGCTCAAGCGGGCGGCGCGGCTTAGCAAATCGTAAGCCGCCTGAGGCAGCCGCGAAGTACCCCGCCCGGAGGACCCGGCGGGGCTTGGGGCGATGTCACTCGCCGTTCTTGCGGGGCCGCGACCAGAGCAGGGTGTAGCCCTCACCGCCTTCGTCGTCGAACAGGTTCGCGTAGATCGGCGCGTTGAACGAGGGGTCGTCGAGCTTAAGCGAGAGGTAGTCGCGGCCCTCTTCGGAATGAATCAATGCTGCCGCTTCAAGTCAACGCCAATCCGTTCGACCTTGCAGTTTTCGCCACACCAAGCGATTCTGGCTGCCTCACAAGGCCGCCGAATTTTGCGCCGGAAAGTAG
>NZ_JADPKQ010000270.1:0-742 GCF_023074015.1 Bradyrhizobium sp. 142 | reverse complement strand
GGTTTCAAAGCTGTCCTCGATCGCCCATCGATGGCCTTCGACCGCGACCAGCGTTTCAATTGATGTTCCCGCTGGGCACCAGGTGGTGAAGAAGGCGAGGTCATCATCGGCGATGCGACGACGGATCAGTAGACCGCGCGTCCATAAACCATCATTTGCGCTGTTGAACTGCTCGGCCTCGAGGTCGGCCAGTTCGAGATAACACCAGTCATGCAGCCGCGGTCCCTTGGTTCCGGCTCCCGCCGACAGGCGCTTCCAGTCGGACGGGCGCCGCGTCCGGGCGAGGTCCGCGGCCGTACCGGCGACCGGCGGTCGCTTGCCCCAGGATCGAAACAGATGAGCGCTGCTGACCCCAAGCACGTAGCCTTTGCCTGCCCGCCGTAGTTGCTGTTCGATGTCGCCAACACCATAGACCGTATCACCGGCAACCCACTTGAATGGTACAGACGCGGCTATCGCACGTGCGATCATTCTCGTCGCAAGCTTTGGTTTGGTCGCAAAGCCGACATCGGCAGGCACATAGGCGGCTTCCAGACGATCTGGATCGTCGGTCCATTCCTTCGGAAGATACAACGCGCGATCGATGAACGCATGACCATGACGCGAAACGTAGGTAGCGAAGACGCCGATCTGGCAGTTCGTGATCTTCCCTGCCGAACCAGTGTATTGCCGCGCCACTCCGCACGAGGCCTTACCCTGCTTGAGAAAGCCGGTCTCGTCGATCACCAGCACCGCATCGTCA
>NZ_JADPKQ010000297.1:0-44141 GCF_023074015.1 Bradyrhizobium sp. 142 | reverse complement strand
GGGGCGCGCCTTCGAGTGCGTCAAGACAGATGAGATGGCGTCCCGACCTGCTTGATCCTCGCGCCGTGCTCGGGGCCGTCAAGGCGCAGCCTGGCAGCGATCGAGCAAGCCGTCAGAACAGCACGACGGCCGGCCTTGACGGCCCTTGCGCGCGGCGCGTCTGCGCGCGCAGGCCGGGACGAAGGAACGACCGCCAGGCACGAACAAAGGAACAGTGCGAAGTGAGGAGCTATCGATGACGTAACCAACATCCCTTACCCGCCGAGGTCTGCGAGAGGATTGAGACGACGATGGAGAATCGGTCTTCCCGGCGCATGCGAACACTGGTGACCCGAATGGCCCCTTCGAGGCCTGTCCGCTAATCAGCTCGAATGCGCGCTGATATCCATGATGGCCCGGAGCACAACACGCTCCAATCAGAGGCCGGATACATTGATGCAAGACCGCATCTGCCAGGTTGACGAAACCTCTTGCAACGCGCGGCCGGACCATACATCAGGTCACTCGGCTTGGCTTCCGTCGCGGCCCCGAGACCCGCATAATCCACCGAACCGCCGTATACGGACCCGTACGTACGGTGGTGTGGGAGGGGCGACGCCGCGAGGCGTCCCCCTATCCCGATTGCTGCCGGGCCTATTCGCCGCCGCCGAAGCGGCGCGACCACCAGCCGGCGCGACGCGGTGCGGCCGGTGGTTCGGCTGCCGTCTCCGCTGCGGGTTCGGGAGCCGGCGCGGGCGGGGCAACTGGCTCAGGTGCTGACGCAGCCGGTGTCGCCGGCTCGGGCTGGCTGCTCGACAGGAAGCTCACCTTTTCCCGGACCGTAGAGCGGCGGCGCGCCGCCTTGTCGTCGGATGCAGAGTCGTCCGATGTGGCAGGAGACACCGGCGCGACGTGAGCTGGCTCGGCCTGGGCCCGTTCGATCGGAGCGGGCGTGTCCGCCGGCACCTCGGTCAGCGGCTCGGATTGGGTGGCCTGCGTGTCCCCGGCTGCCTCGGTGTGCGCGATGGACGGCGAAGGCTGCTGCGAGAAGCTATCGAAATCGGCAACCGCATCGGTCGCCTCCGACGGCGGGCTGGCAGCGAGTTCGTCACCGATGGATCCGGCAAGGCCTTCCTCGCCACCGCCGCGCCGGCGGCGTCCGCCGCGCCGGCCGCGCCGGCGCCTGCTGCGATCGCCGGCACCCTGCTGGTCGCCGCGGGCCTGCTGTTCTTCGGTCTCCTCGCCATCCTGCTCGGATTCCGCGTCCTCGTCTGCTTCGCCGGCAGCGAGTGCCGGCTCGGCAAGCGTGGGTGCGCTATCCTCGCGCAACTCGCCGTCGCGCTGGGCGCCGCGACCGCGCCGACGCCGGCGGCGCTTGCGGCGCTGGCCATCCTGTTCGGTTGCGGCTTCACCGGTTTGTTCCTCGGCGAGGCCTTCGGTCTCTTCAGTCTCGACCTCGGATTCGAGTTCGGAATCGAACTCCTCGTCGTCATAGGCCTCTTCGGCGATGGGCGGCGGGCTTGCGGCCGCCTGTGCCGCCAGCAATGCCTTGGCGGCCTCGAGCGTATGCACCTGCTCGCCGCGGTCGATCAGATAGGCATTCGGTCCGCTGACGCTCGGATCGGCGATGACCGATAGGGTGACCTTGAAGCCGTTTTCGAGGTCGCGCAGATGACCGCGCTTGTGGTTCAGCACATAGAGCGCGACGTCGGTGCGGGTGCGGACCACGAGATTGTGGGTCGCGCCCTTCATCAGGATCTCTTCGAGGCCGCGCAGCAGCTGCAGCGCAACCGAAGACACCGAACGCACGTGACCAGTGCCGCCGCAATGCGGGCAGGGATCGGTCGAGGATTCCAGCACGCTGGCGCGGATGCGCTGGCGCGACATTTCCAGCAGGCCGAAATGCGAGATGCGTCCGACCTGGATGCGCGCGCGATCCTGCCGGAGACAGTCGGACAGCTTGCGTTCGACCGCCCGGTTGTTGCGCTTCTCGTCCATGTCGATGAAGTCGATGACGATCAGGCCGGCGAGGTCGCGAAGCCGAAGCTGGCGGGCGACCTCTTCGGACGCTTCCAGGTTGGTCTTGAGCGCGGTGTCCTCAATATGGTGCTCACGCGTCGAGCGGCCGGAGTTGACGTCGATCGAGACCAGCGCCTCGGTCTGGTTGATCACGATGTAGCCGCCGGACCGCAACTGTACCGTCGGCGAGAACATCGCATCCAGCTGGCTTTCGACGCCCATTCGCGAGAACAGAGGCTGGCCGTCGCGATACTGCTTTACCGCGCTGACATTGGCGGGCATCAGCATCTTCATGAAATCGCGCGCTTCGCGGTAGCCGGCATCGCCGGCGACCTGAATCTCGTCGATCTCCTTGTTGTAGAGGTCGCGCAGCGAGCGCTTGATCAGCGAGCCTTCCTCGTAGACGAGGGTCGGGGCCTGCGACTTCAGCGTGAGGTCGCGCACCGTCTCCCACATCCGGATCAGATATTCGAAGTCGCGCTTGATTTCGGGCTTGGTGCGGGCAGCGCCCGCGGTGCGCAGGATGATGCCCATGCCCTCGGGAACGTCGAGATCCTGAACCACTTCCTTCAGGCGCGAACGGTCCTGGGCGCTGGTGATCTTGCGGCTGATGCCGCCGCCGCGCGCGGTGTTCGGCATCAGCACGGCATAGCGGCCGGCGAGCGACAGGTAGGTCGTCAGCGCAGCGCCCTTGTTGCCGCGCTCTTCCTTGACGACCTGCACCAGCATCACCTGGCGGCGCTTGATGACTTCCTGGATCTTGTACTGGCGGCGCGGACGGAAGGTGCGCTCCGGCACCTCCTCGAGCACGTCGTCGCCGCCGACGGATTCGACGACTTCATCTTCGGCTTCCTCGCCGTCTTCATCCTCGTCGTCTTCGTCGGCCCTCGCTTCGGATTCGTGATGCGGAGCCTCGGCGGTTTCGCCGGCCGTGTACACGGCATCGGCCGGCTCAGCGGCTGCTGTCACGGCTTCGGCCAGAGCCTCGGCGTGCGCTTCGGACACAGCGGCTTCTTCCTGGCGCTCGGCAGCGACCGCAGGCTCGGCGCCAATGGCTGCGACGGGCGCGGGGGCTTCGCCGGTGTGATCATGGTCGTGGTCGTTATGATCGTGCCCGCCTTCATGGCCATGGTCATCATGATCGCGCGCGTGATGGTGATCGTCATCATGAGCATGATAATGATCGTCGTGCCCATGATCGTCATGATCATGTTCGTGAGCTTCGTGCTCGCCGTGATGATGCGCCTCGGCGTGCAGATGCTCACCCTGCGCGTGCTCCGGCAGCGCCTCGCCCTCGATCGGCAGGGCGGCGGGATCGGCGCCGGCCTCGAGGCCTCCGACGATATCGCTCTGGACGCGCTCGCCGTGACTGCGGCGGCGGGAGTTGCGGTGGCGCGAGCGGCGGCGGCCGTGGGAGCGGTTCTCGCTCTCTTCCTCGGCCTCGCGGTGAGCCTGCTCCTCGGCCTCGATCAGGGCCTGCCGGTCGGCGACCGGGATCTGGTAGTAGTCAGGATGGATTTCGCTGAAGGCGAGGAAGCCGTGGCGGTTGCCGCCGTATTCGACGAAAGCGGCCTGGAGCGAAGGCTCCACCCGGGTGACCTTGGCAAGGTATATGTTTCCGCGCAGTTGCTTGCGTTGCGCGGTCTCGAAGTCAAACTCTTCGACGCGATTGCCGCGGACCACGACGACCCGGGTCTCCTCCGGGTGGGTGGCGTCGATCAACATCTTGTTGGGCATGTCTTAACTCTTGGCGGCGGCGGGCGCGATTCACCGTGGGCGCGATTAGCGCTGCCGGGTGACGCGACGGTCCACCTGATTCGGGGGTGAGGGGAAGGCCGAAACACCGTCTCTCGCGCCTTGCCGAATCGGAAGCCGGAGGGCCAAGGCGGCGCGCGGGAGTTTTACTCCGCAGCGTCGCGAATGGTCCTTCAGAATTCGTCGGCACAGTCTGGCGCATCAAGCGTCGGCCCGTATGAAACATTGGGCGGCGAGGCCGCCCCTCAATCAGTTGCTGCTGGCCAGGCGTGGCGCGGAAGCGCTCATCCCGAAGATCGAACCGCTCCCTTGGAATTAAGGGATCGGGTAATGGGCCACGTCGCTGTCAGAACTGTCCCGGAAACACAGGGGTAACCGGAAACCGTCTGCCGCCGGGACTTGACCCGATCCACCGCCCTGCCGCGCACCGCGCTGGCCTTCGGGGGGAACGGAAAACGCTGGAATTCCCAAACCTTGAGAGTTCCGGCGCAGCACCGGGAGGCTGAATGCGACACAACCGGAAATAATGGCCGTCAGCACCTCGTACATACGAGGAATGGGCCGGCCGTGCAAGGGACCGTCGCAAGCCGGTCACAGTCAGCGAGTTTCGCATCTCCGTCATTAAGGATCGATTAACCCTGTGGTTCTATTGCGTTAAGAGGGCTGCTCGGAGGCACGGAATCGGTGGCGAGCCGCGCAAGTCAAAGGGTTCTGCTGGGGTGTGCACTGCTGTGCGCCGCAGCCTGGCCATGTGCCGATTCCGCACGCCTCAGCGCGGCCGAGAGTCAGCCGCAACCCTCTGTTGCCGTGACGAATTTTCCGATCGCCTCGGCCGCCCGGCTGGCCGGCGACGGCAAGCAGACCCGCTTCATTCTCGACCTCGATCAGACCGTCAGCTTCCGCGCAGCAACGCTCGCCGATCCGTACCGCGTGGTGGTTGATGTGCCCCAGCTCAATTTTCAGCTGCCCTCGGGCACGGGAACCGGGGGGCGAGGACTGGTAAAGGCGTTCCGCTATGGGCTCGTGATGCCCGGCGGCTCGCGAATCGTGTTTGATCTGGCGGGACCAGCCAAGATCGCCAATTCCTACGTGCTGGAGGCGGCCAACGGTCAGCCGGCCCGACTCGTACTGGAGCTGGAGGAGGTCGATCGCGCTGCCTTCGTGCAATCGCTGGCCCCGGAAAACCGCCCCGAGCTGCGGCCCGCGGTCGGCGAGGCGCCGCCCGCCGCGGCTTCGACCGCTGCAGCGCCGGAATCCGCGCAGAAGGCCGATGGCCGCGCCGTGGTCGTGATCGACCCCGGTCATGGCGGCATCGACAATGGCACGCAGTCGAACGGCGAAAGCGAGAAGAATCTGGTGCTGGCCTTTGGCCGTGCGCTGCGCGACCGGCTGGAGAAGACCGGCAAATACCGCGTGGTGATGACGCGGGACGATGACACCTTCATCCCACTCAACGACCGGGTCAAAGTTGCCCGCAGCCTGAAGGCCGCGCTGTTCGTGTCGATCCACGCCGACGCGCTGCCGCGTGCCGAGGGCGACGCGCAGGGCGCCACGATCTACACGCTGTCCGACAAGGCCTCGGACGCCGAGGCCGAACGGCTCGCCGACGCGGAAAACCGGGCGGATGCGATCGCCGGCTTTAACCTCGCCGAGGAGCCGACCGATGTCGCCGACATCCTGATCGACCTCACGCAGCGCGAAACTCGCACCTTTTCAAACCGTTTCGCTCGTCTGTTGATGGGCGAAATGAAGTCGACGGTGCGGATGCACAAACATCCCCTGAAGTCGGCCGGTTTCCGGGTGCTGAAGGCACCCGACGTGCCGTCGGTGCTGGTCGAGATCGGTTATGTCTCCAATAAGGGAGACCTCGAGCATCTGGTCTCCGAGGGCTGGCGGTCCCGCGCCGTGACCTCGATGGCGCAGGCGATCGACGGGTTTCTGGCCAAGCGGATGGCCACAGCCGGGTCTTCGAATTGAAAGGGTTTTCCGGTCCTGCCGTCAAAGCCCTAGTTTGGCCACAGCGGGCGCCTTATAAAAACGCCGCAGGGGGCCGGAATCGACGAGAATCCCGTTCGGCGAGCGTCTTCAGGTCCGGCACTGATGTGATTGAGTAGGCTGGTGAATTCGCGACGCGACGTGAGGTGGGCGCCTGTTTTGGGCGTCTTTGAGCTGATCTTGGACTGATCTCGGCTGATCCAGGGATTGAACGGATAAACAGATAATGCGCTTGCTGGTGCGGTTCATGGGCTTCCTGTTCGCCGCGGGAACCGTGTTGTTCCTTGTTGGTGTCGGTGCCGTGGCAGGCCTGATCTGGCATTTCTCCAAGGATTTGCCGGACTACTCTCAGCTTCAGGATTACGAGCCGCCGGTGATGACCCGCGTGCACGCGGTCGACGGCTCGCTGCTTGGCGAATACGCCAAGGAGCGGCGGCTGTACCTGCCGATCCAGGCGGTGCCGAAGCTCGTGATCAACGCCTTCCTCGCGGCCGAGGACAAGAATTTCTACGAGCATGGCGGCATCGACTACACCGGCATGGCGCGCGCCGGCCTGGTTTACATCCAGAACTACGGCTCGAACCGGCGTCCGCAGGGCGCTTCCACGATCACGCAGCAGGTCGCCAAGAACTTCCTCCTGACCAACGAGGTCTCCTTCGCCCGCAAGATCAAGGAAGCCTTGCTGGCGATGCGGATCGAGAAGACCTATTCGAAGGACAAGATCCTCGAGCTGTACCTGAACGAAATCTACCTCGGCCTCGGTGCCTACGGCATCGCGGCCGCTTCGCTGGTTTATTTCGACAAATCGGTGAACGAGCTCACGGTTGCCGAAGCCGCCTATCTCGCCGCGCTGCCGAAGATGCCGGCAACCCTGCATCCGGTGCGTAACCGCGACCGCGCCATCGAGCGCCGCAACTACGTGGTCGACCGCCTCCAGGAGAACGGCTGGATCAAGCAGGCCGACGCCGAAAAGGCGCGCAAGGAGCCCCTCGTCGTCACCAACCGCGCCAACGGCGCCCACACCTTCGCCGGCGAGTATTTCGCCGAGGAAGTCCGGCGCGACATCTTCGAGCGCTATGGCGAGAAGAAGCTCTATGAGGGCGGGCTGTCGGTGCGCACCACGCTCGATCCGAAGATCCAGGTCATGGCGCGCAAGGCCATGGTCACGGGCCTCGTGAACTATGACGAGCAGCAGGGCTATCGCGGCGCGATGAGCAAGCTCGATATTTCGGGCGACTGGGGCGTGAAGCTCGCCGAGATCAAATCGCTCTCCGACATCTCGCCCTGGCGAATGGCAGTGGTGCTGGAGACCAGCGACCAGTCGGCGCGGATCGGCTTTCAGCCGAACCGCGAGCTCGGCGGCGCTATCAGCAAGCAGCGCGAGACCGGCCTGATCACACTCGATGGCGTCAAATGGGCGAAGGCGGCCGCGGGGCCTGCCAAGGGCAGGGCGGCGAGCGCGGTGTCGCAGGTGCTCCAGCCCGGTGACGTGATCTATGCCGATCCGCTCTATAAGGACGGCCAGCCCGTCGAGGGGCAGTACCGTCTGCGCCAGATCCCTGAAGTATCCGGCGCGATGGCGGTGATGGATCCCTGGACCGGCCGCGTGCTCGCCATGGTCGGCGGCTTCTCGTTCGACCAGAGCCAGTTCAACCGCGCCACCCAGGCCTATCGGCAGCCGGGCTCGTCGTTCAAGCCGATCGTCTATTCGGCGGCGCTCGACAACGGTTACACGCCCTCGACCGTGGTGCTCGACGCGCCGATCGAAATCGATCAGGGGCAGGGTGCGGGCGTATGGCGGCCGGAAAACTTTGACGCTGGCAAGTACAACGGGCCTATGACCTTGCGCAATGCGCTGCGGCTGTCACGCAACACTGTGACGGTGCGGCTTGCCCAAGACATCGGCATGCCCCTGATCGGCGAATATGCCCGCCGTTTCGGCGTCTATGACGAGCTGCCAAACTATCTCTCTTACGCTTTGGGCGCCGGCGAGACGACTGCGATGCGCATGGTCACGGCTTACTCGATGCTCGCCAATGGCGGGCGCCGCGTGAAGCCGACGCTGATCGACCGTATCCAGGACCGCTACGGCCGCACCATCTTCAAGCACGACCAGCGCGAATGCCGCGGCTGCGACGCCCCGGGCGGCTGGAAGAACCAGGCCGAGCCGCAGCTGATCGACCGCCGCGAGCAGGTGCTGGATTCCATGACCGCCTACCAGATCACCGAGCTGATGGAAGGCGTGGTCCAGGCCGGCACCGCCACCGTGGTCAAGGAGGTCGGCAAGCCGATCGCCGGCAAGACCGGCACCACAAACGAGGCCAAGGACGCCTGGTTCGTCGGCTTCTCGCCGGACGTCGCGGTCGCGATCTATATGGGCTACGACAAGCCGCGTCCGCTCGGCAAAGGCAACGCCGCGACCGGCGGCCATCTCTCGGCTCCGATCGCGCGCGATTTCCTCAAGCTTGCGCTCGCCGACAAGCAGGCGGTCCCGTTCAAGGTGCCCGCCGGCATCAAGCTGGTTCGGGTCGTGGCCAAGACCGGTATGCGCGCCGGCCCCGGCGAGACTGGCGGAACCATTCTCGAAGCCTTCAAGCCGGGCACGGCGCCGCCGGACAACTACTCGGTCATCGGTGTTGCCGACGCCGACGGGCGCGCGTCGCAGCAACAGCAGCCGCCAGATTCCGGCTTCTTCATGCGTCCGGGCACCGGCGGGCTGTACTAGCGAATAACGCCGGCGTTTGGGTGGCGGGCGGTTGCGCATTGCAGCCGCCGCCGCTACATCGGCGTTGCACTTAGACGCGGGAACAATTCCGCGAGACCAGAGAACGACATGCGCGCCGAAATCGAACGGTTGGTAGAAGAGATCAAGCAGTCAGTCGGGCTGCTGAGGAGGCATCTTTGACGTCGAGAAATCGACGGCGCGCCTCGCTGAGCTGAACAAGCTCGCAGAAGATCCCAACCTCTGGAACGATCCCCAGAAGGCCCAGAAGCTGATGCAGGAGCGAACCTCGCTGGAGGATTCGCTCGCGGGCATCGGCAAAGTCGAGCAGGAGCTCGAGGACGACATCGGCATGATCGAGCTCGGCGAAGCCGAAGGCGATGCAGGCGTCGTGGCCGAGGCCGAAGCCGCACTGAAAGCCCTTAAGAAGGAAGTGGCAAGGCGCGAGCTCGAGGCGCTGCTGTCGGGCGAGGCCGATAGTTTCGATTCCTATCTCGAAGTCCATGCCGGCGCCGGCGGCACCGAGAGCCAGGACTGGGCGCAGATGCTCCTCCGCATGTACACGCGCTGGGCCGAGACCCACGGCTTCAAGGTCGAGGTTATGGAGGAGTCCGACGGCGAAGAGGCCGGCATCAAGTCCGCAACCATCCAGGTCTCCGGTCGCAACGCCTATGGATGGCTCAAGACCGAGGCCGGCGTGCATCGCCTGGTGCGAATCTCGCCGTTCGATTCCAACGCGCGGCGGCACACCTCGTTCTCGTCGGTCGCCGTGTTTCCGGTCATCGACGACAGCATCAAGATCGACATCAAGGAATCCGACGTCCGCACCGACACCATGCGCTCGGGCGGCGCCGGCGGCCAGCACGTCAACAAAACCGAGTCGGCGGTGCGGCTGACGCATATCCCGACTGGCGTTGCCGTGGTCTGCCAGGCCGGTCGCTCCCAGCACAAGAACCGGGCGCAGGCCTGGGACATGCTGCGCGCGCGGCTCTACCAGATGGAGCTGAAGAGGCGCGAGGAGAAAGCCGCCGCCGACCAGGCCGCCAAGACCGATATCGGCTGGGGCCACCAGATCCGCTCCTACGTGCTGCAGCCCTACCAGATGGTGAAGGACCTGCGCACGGGCGTGCAGACCTCGGACACATCGGGCGTGCTTAACGGCGAGCTCGATGATTTCATGGCCGCGACGCTGGCGCAGCGCGCGTTCGGCACCGCCACCGGCGAGATCGAGGACGTGGACTAGCATGACCCGCGTCGCCTTCATCGGGCTTGGACGGATGGGCCATGGCATGGCCGGCCGCTATCTCGATGCCGGCTTCACGGTGACGCTCTGGAATCGCAGCAAGGCGAAAGCGGAAGACCTGATCGCGCGCGGCGCGCTTTGGGCGACCTCGCCGGAGGACGCCGCGATCGATGCCGACGCCGTCGTGACCATGGTCGCCGATGACGAGGCTTCACGCGCTGTCTGGCTCGGACCCAAGGGCGCGGCGAAGACGGCGAAGGCCGGCACGATCGCGATCGAATGCTCCACCGTCTCCTATGATCACGCGCGCGAGATGGGCCGTGAACTGAACGCGCGCGGCGTCATCTATATCGACTGCCCGGTGACGGGATTGCCGGATGCGGCCGCTAGCGGAAAGCTGACGCTGCTGGTCGGCGCTGACGCGGCCGATCTCGAGCGCGCGCGGCCCTATCTCGAACCGATCGGCTCGACCATCCGCCATTTCGGCGCAGTCGGCTCCGGCACGGTCTACAAGCTCATCAACAATCTGATGGGCGCGATCCAGATCGCCGGTCTCGCCGAAGGGCTCGCGATCGCCGAGCAGGCCGGCCTCGACATGAACCTGGTGCTGGAGTCGATTCTATCAGGCGTCGCCGCCAGCCCCCAGGTGCAGCGTCACTCCAGGCGCATGGTCGCGCGCGATTTTTCCGGCGCGACGTTCACGGCCGCGCTGCGGCACAAGGATGCCGCGTATGCGGTGAAGCTCGCGGAGAGCCTGCTGGCGGACAAGCCGCTGGTGGCGCGTGCCGCGGTGGAGGCCTATGCGCGGGCAAAAAAAGCGATGCCCGACGACGATGAAGGCAAGATGATCGAGCTGGTGTCGAAGCCGAAGAAGACTTCCTAGCCGGAGCTGCGACATCGGGCGGCGCTGTCGCTTCATACGTCCGAGTGTGAGACCCCAAAAGACTCATCGGAAATCGGGTGGCGTCTCCCGCCGAACTTTCCTAGGCGGTAGGTCTGACCGGACTTTGGACGCGATGCC
Organism: Bradyrhizobium sp. 142; assembly: GCF_023074015.1. NCBI lineage: Bacteria > Pseudomonadati > Pseudomonadota > Alphaproteobacteria > Hyphomicrobiales > Nitrobacteraceae > Bradyrhizobium > Bradyrhizobium sp. 142. The sequence continues at coordinate 33,407 of NZ_JADPKQ010000297.1, read as the reverse complement.
CCACAACGACAACCGGATCGACGCGCGAGACTGGTCGCTGCTCGTGGTGCTCTCGATCCTCTGGGGCGGCTCGTTCTTCTTCAACGGCGCGGGCTTACGGGAATTGCCGCCGCTGACGCTGGTGTTTCTGCGCGTCGCGCTTGGCGCGGCCATTCTGCTGCCGCTGCTCCGTATCCGGGGCATCAGCTTTCCCCAGGGCCTGATCGGCTGGAGACCATTCTTCGCGATTGGATTGCTCAACAATGTGATTCCGTTCTCGCTGATCGTGATCGGCCAGACTTTTATCCCGAGCGGATTGGCGTCGATCCTGAATGCCACCACGCCACTGTTCACGGTGATCGTCATGGCGGCGGCGGGAGAGGAGGCGTTGCAGATGCGACGCCTGGCCGGCGTGGCGCTGGGGCTCGTTGGCGTGATCATTCTAAGAGGATGGGGCGTGGAGGCAACTACGGGGCAGCGGCTCGGCATTCTGCTCTGTCTCGGCGGGGCGCTTAGCTATGGCTTTGCAGCGCTGGCGGCGCGGCGATTGCTGAAGGGCGCAGCCCCATTGGGCACGGCAACGTTTCAACTGATGGCCTCGACACTCATGATGGCGATCGTCGCCGCCGCGATGGAACAGCCATGGCACTTGGCGATGCCCGGCCCGACGACCTGGCTCGCGGTGCTCGGCCTTGCCGGCCTGTCGACCGCGCTCGCCTACATCATCTTCTTTCAGATCCTGCAGCGCTCGGGCGCGTCCAATGTCATGCTGGTGACGCTCCTCATTCCCGTCACCGCCATTCTACTGGGTTGGCTGGTGCTCGGTGAACCGATCTCGATGCGCGAGATCGCAGGCGCAATCGTCATCGGAAGCGCCTTGCTCGTGATCGACGGGCGCGTACTGAGGCTGCCGCGCCGCATCGCGTAGGTTCCTGCTCCGCCGTTTCACGTCGCGGAAAATCCAGGCGCTTGCCAGCGGCAAGCCTGCTTGCGACACTCTCTCAAAACAAGAACTACAAATGTCGGGGAGAGAACGATGCCGGGTCGTCGCGAAAGCCTTGCTGCCCTCGCCATGCTTGTTGCCGGTCTGTTGGCCATGACACCGGCCTCGGCGCAGAAGAAGTACGACCCCGGAGCGACCGACACCGACATCAAGATCGGCAACATCATGCCCTATAGCGGGCCGGCGTCGTCTTATGGCGTCATCGGCAAGACCGAGGGCGCCTTCTTCAAGATGATCAACGACCAGGGCGGCATCAACGGCCGCAAGATCAACTTCATCGGCTATGACGACGCCTATTCTCCGCCGAAGGCGATCGAGCAGGCGCGCAAGCTCGTAGAGAGCGATGAGGTATTGTTGATCTTCCAGCCGCTCGGCACGCCCTCCAATTCCGCGATCATGAAATACATGAACGCCAAGAAGGTGCCGCAGCTCTTCGTCGCCTCCGGAGGCACGAAGTTCGGCGACCCCAAGAATTTCCCGTGGACCATGGGATTCCAGCCGAACTACCAGAGCGAGGGGCGGATCTACGCAAAATACATCCGCGACAATTTCCCCAACAGCAAGATCGCAGTGTTCTGGCAGAACGACGACGCCGGCAAGGACCAGTTCAAGGGGCTGAAGGACGGGCTCGGCGATAAGGCCGGCATGATCATTGCCGACAAGTCCTACGAGGTCAGTGATCCCTCGATCGACTCGCAGATCGTCGCTCTGCACGACTCCGGGGCCGACATCTTCTTCTCCTGGGCCGCGCCGAAGGGCTCCGCGCAGGCGATCCGGAAGGTCGGCGAACTCGGCTGGAAGCCGAAGTTCTTTCTGGCCAACACCGCGACGTCGGTCGCCTCAGTGCTGAAGCCCGCGGGCCTCGACTATTCCAGGGACATCATCTCGACCATCTATCTGAAGGACCCGACTGATCCGACCTGGGACAAGGATCCCGCGGTGGTGAAATGGCGTGAGTTCATGGACAAATATTATCCGGACGGCGACAAGGCCAATTCCAACAACGTCTATGGCTATGTGCAGGCCGAGGCCATGGCGCAGGTCCTAAAGCAGTGCGGGGACAATCTCACCCGCGAGAACGTCATAAAGCAGGCCGCCAGCCTCAAGAACTTCCACACCGAGCTGATGCTGCCGGGAATCATCGTCAACACCTCGGCCGGCGATTATTTCCCGATCGAGCAGATGCAGCTGATGCGCTTCAACGGGCAGGCCTGGGAGCTGTTCGGCGACGTCATCACCGGCGAGGTCGGCCACGAGCGCGGCCAGTAATCAGGGCGCGCTTGCAATCGGAGGTCCGGCAGACGCTCGGGATGAATAGTGCGCGTCACAGGCGGTCTAACGCTAGCCCGCGCTCAGGCGCACGCCGGCGCGCAGGAACTTCTGCGGATCGACCGCCTCGCCCTCGATGCGAGTTTCATAGTGCAGATGCGGGCCGGTCGAACGTCCGGTCGAGCCGACGAGTCCGACCACCTGGCCGATCTTCACGATCTCGCCGACCTTGACGTTGATCTCAGAGAGATGGCCATAGCGGGTGGCAAGTCCATTGCCGTGGTCGACCTCGATCATGCGCCCGTAGCCGCCGGACCAGCCGGCTGACACCACCTTGCCGTTGGCTGTGACGCGAACGGGATCGCCGGTGGCCGCGCGGAAATCGAGGCCGGTATGCATCGCGGGCCGCCCGAGGAAGGGGTCGCTGCGCACGCCGAAGCCCGAGGTGAACTCGACCTCGCCGATGACGGGCTTGCGATAGGGCACCAGCGCGAGCGTGCGGTTGAGCCGGTCCATCTCGGCGCGGGTGACGTTGATACGATAGAGCTGCTTCTCGAACGGCCCGGAATTGGCCGTCAGCTTGACCGGTACGAATGGGCCGCCCATCGCCGTGCGCGGCACAGCAGATTCGAGGTTGGCGAGGTTGAGGCCGAGATCGCTGACGACGCCGCGCATTCGGCGCATGCGAGAGTCCATGCCTTCCTCGACGGCGCTGAGCGCCGCCATCTGGCGGCGCTCGACCTGATCGAGCGCGGTCTGGAGCCGGACCAGGACGTTGTCGAAACCCTGGTTCTTGGCGAATTGATTGACCGGCAGGGCCGCAACGGCCGGAGCGCGCGATTCAAGGCGCGCTTCGCGATCGGGCGGAGCTACGAAGATCACAGTGTCGCTGATCGGCGACGGCTTTGGCGAACCTTGCGTCGTGCTCTGGCTCGAATCGCCGCGCTGCGGCGCCGAACGAGGGATGGATCCGGTCACGTCGGGCATGGCGCCAAGCGCCGTGGCCCGGGACTCCAGCGCCGTCTGGCGCTTCATGATCTGATCGAGCTTCTGGTCGAACTGTTCCTGGTCGAGCAGCTGCCGGCTGGTGGTGCGGTCGACCTTGGCGCGCAGCTCGGCGATGCGATCCTCATAGGCGTATTGCATCTCGGCCTGGCGGGCGATCAGCCGGGTCAGGACGTCGTCGCGGAAGGCGAAATAGGTGGCGGTCGCCGCCGACCAGAGCCCGAGCAGCACCACGGTGCCGACCACGATCCAGAACACCACGGGTCCGAAGCGGACCTGCTTGCCGGCATGGACGATGGTGTAGGCGTCGTCGGTCGCGGGAAGGGGTGCTGCGGCGGCTATCGCAGTGGCGGCAGGACGCCGCTGGAAGGCCCGTCCGTGATCGTGGGAATGATGTTGGGGGTACTGCGAATATTGGGCAGAACTTTTCGACATCGGCACTCCCGCGCCGGTCGGATGAGTCCGTACGGCTTTAACTGCCGCAGCAATCTGTGCCGGTCATGGTTAATTTTCCGGAAATGGGAACACTCAAACTTAAAGAGCTGGTTAAAGACTTCTTGCTGCCGCCAGCACCTCGTCGGCGTGGCCGTCGACGCGAACGTTGCGCCAGATCCTGGCCACCTTGCCGTCGGTGCCGACCAGCACCGTGGTGCGAAGAATCCCGAGGAAGGTCTTGCCATACATGGATTTTTCGCCCCAGGCGCCGTACGCCTCCAGCATCTCGTGCTTCTCATCGGAGATGAGGGGGATGCCGAGACTGTGCTTGTCTCGGAACTTCTCCTGCGCCTTTAGCGGATCGGCGGAGATGCCGAGCACGGCAGTACCGGCGGCGGCGAAAGCGTCCGCCAGCCGCGTGAAGTCGATGGCCTCCCTCGTGCAGCCGGGCGTATCGGCGCGGGGATAGAAGAACAGTACGATCTTGCGGCCGGCATAATCCGACAGCGTGACCACGTCGCCGCCGTCGCGGGGCAGGCGGAAGGCGGGAGCCTTACGGCCCTCGGCCAGGGCGGATTTCGTCGCCGCGGGCGAGGAGGCCGATTCGGAAGAATTTAACTGTTTCGATGCGGCCTTATGCGATGCTGCTTTTGCTGTTGTCCTGGTTGATTTGCTTGCCGGCGTCCGCTGTGTTTTCGCGGACTTTGTTTGAGTCGATGCCCGCGTTGTCGGGGCCTTCTTTTTAGCCGTCGGACTGCCGGAGGGCGTTTTGGACGATTTCTTTCGGGATTTCTTGGACATACGCCTTCCTTTCGTCGCTTTCGGCGGGTCAACCAAAGCGGTATTGCAGCTCTCGTCCGGTCAGCCGGATTCAAGCCCTTGGCTGGGCAAGTCTGGCGACGCCGGAGTATGGTTACAAGGATTTCCACGCGACACCCCACTGCTCGTTGAACGCGCTGCCGGGGCGAAATGACGAACAGCAGGAACATTCGAGGTATGGCGGCAATGCCGGGCGGGGGAGCATCGATCCCCGCCGACGGCTGCGGTCCCGGCGGCGCTCAATCCTATGACGGGCGCCTGTATCGAGAGGCAATGGCAAGGAATACGTCGCCCCAGGATCACAATCGCGATTTCGATCGGCGCGGTGGCGGACAGGAGCCGCCGGAATGGGAAGCCGACTGGGATGCGGATCAGGAAGCAGCGGCGGGCCATCGGGCGCGCCGGCTGTTGTCCCGTTCCAATTCGGGCATCCATCGCTTCGGCGACGGCTTTGGATCGTTTCGGCGGTGGCTCGCGGCTGACCGCTGGCTCAAGCGCCTGGTTGTCGTCATCGGTGCCCTCATCGTCATCTTCGTCGGCTGTTTCGGGGCGCTGTGGTGGCGGCTTGGTGCCGGTCCCATCAACCTCGACATCGCGACGCCCTTGCTGGCAGCGGCGATCGAGGACAATATCGGCCACGGCAACACCGTTGAGGTCGGCGGCACCCAGATCGAACGTGCCGGGCGGATCCGGATCGCCGTGCGCATCCGCGACATCATCGTCCGTGACCACGATCATGCCATTGTCGCCAGCGCGCCGAAGGCGGAGGTGAAGCTGTCGGGTGCGGGGCTCCTGATGGGTCACCTGCGCGCCGAAAGTCTCAATCTCGTCGATGCCGAGCTTGCGATTCGGATCGCGCCTGACGGGACCGTCACGGTCTCGGCCGGCGACACTGCAAAGCCGCTCGCGACCGGCGTCGCATCCAAGAAGGACGCGGGCCTGCCACCGACATTCCCGCGTAATGGGGTTCCGCCGCCGCCTTTCGCGACCGCGCCTGCGAGCCAGGACGCAGCCCAAGCCGCCCCACAGACCGCCGCGCAGAGCGGAATTCTTCAAGGCCTCGACTGGCTCGACAGTCTGAGCATGACCGGCCTCGACGGCCAGAACCTCAACGAGATCGGTCTGAAGAACGGCAATCTGATCGTCGACGATCAGCAGCGCGGCGGCAAATGGACCTTCGAGAACATCAGCCTCAGCCTGCGCCGGCCGAGCCGCGGCGGCGTGACGCTCAGCCTCGGCGAAGAGGGGGCGCACCCGTGGTCGCTGCGCGCCACGATCGGCCCCACCGAGAACGGCGTGCGCTCGGTCGACATCCGCGCCGACAAGGTCTCGACGTCCAATATTCTCCTGGCCTTGCGGGTGAAGGACCTCACCTACACGGCGGACCTGCCTCTGACGGGCGAACTCAAGGGCGAGCTCGGCCGTGATGGCGTGCCGACCTTCTTCCGCGGCAAGATCGCGGTCGGGACCGGCAATATCATCGACACCGACACGCCCGACTATCCGATGGCGATCGACTCGGCCGAGATCAATGTCGAATGGGATTCGAGCCGGCGGGTGCTGATTGCCCCCTTCAAGATCCTCTCGGGTGCCAACCGGGTCACGCTGCTCGCGCATCTCGAGCCGCCGAACGGCAACATCAACGACTGGCAGCTCGGCTTCAGCGGCGGCTCCATCCTCCTCGGCGGCATCGACAACGAGCCGCCGCTCGTCTTCAACCGCATCGCAATCGGCTTCCGCTTCGACACCGACCACAAGCGGCTGCTGCTGACGCAGGCCGATATATCCAATGGTGAGATCGGCGTCGCCGGCACCGGCGCCATCGACTATTCCGGCGAGCCGCGGCTGACGCTGGGCTTTGCGGGAACGCCGATGTCGGCCTCCGCACTGAAGCGGATGTGGCCGACGCTCGTCGTTCCCGAGCTGCGCGAATGGGTGATCGAGCGGATCGAGCGCGGCACGCTCCAGCGCATCGAGATCGGCGTCAACTCGCCGGTGAAGAACCTTCCGCGCAAGGGCCCGCCCATTCCCGACGACGGCCTGTCGGTCAACATCGTGGCGAGTGGCGTCGCGGTCCGCCCTGTCGACGGGATGCCGGTGGTGCACGACGCCGATCTGAAGGCTCATGTGACCGGGCGTACCGCGACCGTGAATATCGGACAGGGCATTGCCGATACGCCCGCAGGCCGCAAGATCACGATCTCCGATTTCATCTTTGAGGTGCCCGACATGGCGCCAAAACCCTCGCCGTCGCGGAGCAAATTCCGCGCTGATGGACCGGTCGCGGCGGCGGCCGAAATTCTGTCCAATGATCGCCTGAGCGACCTGTCGGCGACCTTCGTCGATCCCAACACCAGCAAGGGGACGTTCTCGGCGAACATCCAGCTCGGCCTGCCGGTCAAGGGCGAGCTGACCAAGGCCGACACCAGCTACACCGTCAGCGCCGACCTCAACGGCTTTGCCGCCGACAAGCTGGTGATGAACCAGAAGCTGGAAGCTAACACACTCAAGATCGTCGCCAACAACCAGGGCTATCAGGTCAAGGGCGACGTCAAGATCAACGGGCAGGCGGCCTCGCTCGATTATCGCAAGCCGACCGAGGGCGACGCGGATGTCAGATTGCAGGCGACGCTGGACGACGCCAGCCGCGCGCGCCTCGGCTTTGACCTGAGCCCTGCCGTCAGCGGTTCCTTGCCGATCAAACTATCGGGCAAGATCGCCGGCGGCGCCGACCAGACCACCAAGCTCGGCGTCGAGGCCGACCTGACCTCGGTCAAGCTCGACAATATCCTTCCCGGCTGGGTCAAGCTGCCGGGTAAATCGGGCAAGGCCAGCTTCAAGGTGGTGCCGACGGCGCAGTCGACGCGCTTCGAGGACATCGTCATCGAAGGCGGCGGCGCCTCGATCAAGGGCTCGCTCGAGGTCGACCCGAATGGCGACCTCATGAACGCGAACTTCCCGACTTACTCGCCGTCCGACGGCGACAAGGCCTCGTTGAAGGTGGAGCGCGGTCAGGATGGCGTGGTCAGGGGCAACATGCGCGGCGACGTGTTCGACGGCCGCGGTTTCCTGAAGTCGGCGATCTCGGGCAATTCCAAGGATGACGGCAAGAGCAAGCTGAAGAACATCGATTTCGATATCGACGTGAAGCTCGGCGCAGTCGCCGGCTTCAACGGCGAAGCGATGCGCAGCGTCGATGCCAAGATGTCGAAGCGCAATGGCGCCATCAAGGCCTTCACGCTGAGCGGCAAGATCGGCGGCAACACGCCGGTGCCGGTGGCGGCCGACCTGCGCGGCGGCCGCGCGCAGGGTGCCCGCGAGGTGATCTATCTCCAGACCAACGATGCCGGCGCGCTGCTGCGCTTTACCGACACCACCAACAAGGTCTTTGGCGGCCAGCTGGTGGTGGCGATGGAGCCGCCGACGTCAGAGCCTGTCTCCAGGGAAGGCTTGATCAATGTGCGCGATTTCACGGTGAAGGGAATGGATCAGCTCGATCGCGTTGCGGCGGGCGGTCCCAACGGCGCGCAGAGTGGCGTGTCCTTCACGGCGCTGCGCGCGGAGTTCACGCGGCAGAACGGCGCGCTCACGATCCGCGACGGCGTCATCAAGGGACCGATGATCGGCGGCACCATCGAGGGCTCGATCGACTATCCCGGCAATCAGGTGTGCATGAGCGGTACCTTCGTGCCGATGTATGGCGTCAACAACATCTTCGGCCAGATCCCGCTGTTCGGCATCTTCCTCGGCGGTGGCAACAATGAGGGATTGATCGGCGTGACCTATGAGGTCGTCGGCACGCCCGCCGCGCCGGTGATGCGCGTCAACCCGATCTCGGCGATGGCGCCGGGCCTGTTCCGAAAGATCTTCGAGTTCAACACCGGCAAGCAGAACTCGCCGTTCGAAGAATTCCCCTCGCAGTCGAGCGACGGCTCGACCGGCACGACGCGGCAGCTGTCGAGCGGTTGCACTCTTGCGCGGCGATAGAAGCGGGCTGTAGCGGGCTGCCTTATTATAGCTCGCACATATTCAGATTCGATTGTGGACACGAAGCGAGGTGCACTCCCTCTCCCGCTTGCGGCGCTTGCGGGAGAGGGTCGGGGAGAGGGTATCTCCGCAGAGAGACTCCCAACGAGGAGAAAGCCCTCACCGGCGCTTTGCGCCGACCTCTCCCGCAAGCGGGAGAGGTAAACGAACTCGCGGCCTGACCTATCGGACCAATCAGCACGGAGTTTAAGACGAGGCGGCGCCCGCCGCCTACGCTGCGCGCACGCCGGCGAGGAAGGTGCCGACTTCGCCGGAGAGCTGCTCGGCCTGCTTGGAGAGGTTCGAGGCTGCCGCGAGCACCATGACGGCGGCGTTGCCGGTCTCGTTCGCCGCGGTGCTGACGACGCCGATATTGGTGGTGACTTCCCTGGTTGCTTCGGCGGTCTGCGAGACGCTGCGGGCGATCTCGGCGGTGGCAGCGCCTTGCTCCTCGATTGCGGCGCCGATCGAAGTGGCGATCCGGCTGACCTCCTCGATGGTGGCGGTGATTCCGCCGATGGCATCGACCGCTTCCTTGGTCGCCCCCTGGATCTGGGCGATCTTGTCGCCGATCTCGCGGGTGGCTTCCGCGGTCTGGCTGGCGAGCGACTTCACCTCGGAGGCGACCACGGCAAGCCGCGGCCGGCTTCGCCGGCGCGCGCCGCCTCGATGGTGGCGTTGAGCGCAAGCAAATTGGTCTGCGCCGCGATGTTCGAGATCAGCTCAGCGACATGCTCGATCTGCTGGGCGCCGTCGGACAGCGCGCGCACGATGGTGTCGGTGCGGCGTGCACTGTCCACCGCGCGGCCCGTGACTTCGGCCGACTGCGCCACCTGGCGGCTGATCTCGGTGATGGAGGAGGAGAGCTCCTCGGCGGCGGCCGCAACGGTCTGGACCCGCTGGCTGGCCTCGGTGGCGGCCGAGCCGACCACGGCGGCGCGGCGGTTGGTGCCCTCGGCGGTCGACGACATTGACTTGGCGGTGGTCTCCAGCTCGCCGGAGCCCGAGGCCATCAGGCCGACGAGCTGGCCGACGGAGGCATCGAAGCGGTCGGCCAGCGCGATCAGGGCGTCGCGCTTGTCCTGCTCGCTGCGTGTCTTGATGGCGACCTGCTCGGTCTCCAGGTTACGCGCGGTGAGAGCGGTCTGCCGCAGCACTTCGAGCGTCTCGGCCATGCGGCCGATCTCGTCGCCGCGGCCGGTTTCCTCGACCGGCTTGTCGATGGGGCGCCTTCGGAAATCTCCTGCATGCGGGTCTTCTGGCGGTCGAGCGCGCCGAGCACGTCGCGGGCGATCAGCCAGGACAGGGCGGCCATCAGCAGCATCAGGCCGATGCCGATCGCGCCGAGCTCCAGCGTCAAGGCCCGCACGTCGGCGTCGATGTCGTCGACATAGAGTCCGTAGCTGATCGTCGCGTTCCAGGGCGCGAACTTGCGCGCGAAAACGGTCTTGCGGACCGGCTCGGTCTGGCCGGGACGGGGATAGAGATAGGAGGTTACGCCGCCCTGCGGGGCTTGGTTGCCGGCCCTTATGATCGCATCGGCAATGAGGATGCCGTTGGAGTCCTTCGCACCCGTGGTCTTGCCTTCGAGCTGCTGGTTCGCGGCGTTGATCAGGATCGAGGTATCGGCGTTATAGACCACGGGATAGCCTTGGCCGCCGTTGAAGCTCATGCGGCGGCCACGCAGGTGGAACTGGGTCTTCGCTTCAGCCTGGGTCAGCTTGCCGGCGCCAACGTCCTCTTCAAGCGATTGGGCGAGGTTGTATCGACCGCGGTCCGCATCTGCTCGGCGCGGTCCTCCAGCATGCGGCTCTTGCTGAGGACGGACGACACCCCGATGATGGCAGTCACCGTGAGTGCCGCGAGACAGACCATGCTGGCGAGCTTGGTACGGATCTTCAGATGACTGAGCAGCTGCATCACGGCCTCGACGGAACGGTTGTTAGTACCCGCGTCGGTAGCATGAAGTTCTTACCAATCATGAATGGACGCGTGCGGCGCGCTGCCGCGCGTGCAGCATGCGCAGCAGCGTGCACAAGCATGCAGGCAAAAGGGCCGTGTGCCGGCCTGCGCCCGGTCATGCATCGGAGCAGAATGATCCTGGATTTGTGTGGCTACCCAGCCTGGACGGAGCGGCAATGAACCGATTCGTTCATCGCATCATCATGTCCGTGCTGCTCTTAGCAGTGCTGGCCATCATCTGGAATGTGCTGGGGACACGCTGAGCCGGCACCGGCAAACTCGCCGGTGCCATCTCTTGACTCGCGGGTCAATCGCCGGTGCGTCAGCGCCGTGCGTAGGCGTCGCCCGCCGCATCACTTTCCTTGCGCGTCAGCGCGTCGACGCTGACCGACCCGCCGCCGGCCGCCGAGAGATAGAGGCAGGCGAAGCAGAACAGGATCGCGGCGGTGCCGCCATTGAGCAGGGGCAGGAGCACCGGCGAGCCGCTCTTGAACATGTGGCCCATGAAGTAGGCGAAGGCCATTTCGCCCGACAGGATGAAAGCCGAGAGCCGGGTGAACAGGCCGAGCATCAGGGCCGCACCGAGCACTAGCTCGAGCATGCCGGCCGCGTAGATCAGCGGCGGGATGTCGGCGAAGTAGGGGAGCGCCGGAAACTTGAACAGCTTGGCCACGCCGTACTGGAACAGCAACAGGCCGGTGACGAAGCGAAACAGGCTCAGGAGAACCGGTTCGTAGCGAGAGAGAAAGGTAACGTTCATTGGTTTGTGCCTCCATCCAATGCAGCGACTTGGACCGCATTCGGTTCCACCCCGCAAGCCGCTCAAGCTCAATTCAGACTGACATTTTCGTCATGTCAGACAAAACACCGCAGGCTGGGATTTCAGCCCAACGGAATCGCATTTTTCGCGTGTGTTCCGCATCGCATCAGTGCGTAATTGTCCGGTAACGCGAATGATCGCAGGTTACCTCTGGGACACCTAGCGCCGCAATGCGGGCACGACCAGGAACGGGATCATCCCGAGCACCACGCTCGCAAGTGCGAAAATGAGCAGCGCGTTGTAGCCATGGGTCGCGTCGTGGATCAGGCCGCCGCTCCAGGAGCCAAACGCCGAGCCAAGTCCGCTGCCGATCGAGATGGTGCCGTAGATCGTTCCGACGCGCTTGCCCCCAAAGATCTTCATGGCGGTCGCAGTGATCAGCGGGCCGCGCGAGCCCATCATGCTGCCGAAGCAGACGACGAAGCCGGTGAGCAGGATAAGGTTGGCGGAGTATTGCAACAGCCAGAGCAGGAAGATGCCGAGGATCGAAATCGCGTAGCTCAGCAGCACGGACGGCCGGCGCCCGATCAGGCCGTCGAGCGCGGAGACGCCGAGCATGCCGAACACCAGCACCACGCCGGAAAAGCCCCAGGCAGTTGCGGCCTGGAGCGGCGGAAAGCCGGCATCGATCAGATAGGCCACGATCTGCGCGGCGATCGCATACATGCCGACGGCAGTGAAGAAGAAGGTCGAGAACAGCGCCCAGAAGGCGTGATGGCGCATCGCGCTTGGAAGCGTCCAGCCATGATCGACGAAATCCGGATCGGTCTTCTTCGCGACATGCGGCGAGCCCGAGGCGAACAGCCGCCATGGCAGCAGCACGAGCGGCACCAGCAGGCCGAGCGCGGCGAAGCCGAACAGCTGGTAGGTCTCGCGCCAGCCGAGATGGTCGATCAGGAGCTGCGAGGCCGGCAGCAGCGCCAGCACGCCGCCGCCCATCGCCGAATAGACCACCGCCATCGCGGTCGGCAGGCGCGGTCCGAACCAGCGGCCGAGCAGGATCGAGTTCGGCACGTTGCCGATGAAGGCCACGCCGACGCCGACGCACAATCCGATCGAGAGTTGAAATTGCCAGAGCGACTGCGCGCGGCCGGCAATCAGGAAGGCCGAGCCGAGCAGCAGGAGGCCGAGCGCGTAGACGATGCGCGGACCGGAATGATCGAACAGGCGTCCGACCAGCGGCGCGGTCAGTCCGCTGACGAGCCATGTCAGCGAATAGATCGAGACGATTTGGGCGCGATCCCAGCCGAAATTTTCCGAGATCGGTTTCAGGAAGACGGTAAAGCTCTCGCTGAGTCCGCGGCCGAGTACGGCCAGCGTGAAGCAGAGCGCGAGCACCACGAGCGCGGTGCGCACGGCGCCTTGCTGCGCAGCGGCGCGATGTTCCCCGGCCGCGTCCCTGGGCGTGTTCTGATCCATTGCCGTTCAGGGAGCGCGCTTCGGCGCACCCTGACAAGCAGCGAAAATCTCATACGCCTATGCAGGCTTGATCAGGACGTGCTTCTTCTTGCCGAACGACAGCTTGATCACGCCTTCCGGCGTGAGGCTTGCCGGGGTGAGGGTCATCTTCTCGTCGGCGACGGAGTCGTCGTTGACGCGCAGACCGCCGCCCTTGATCTGGCGTCGCGCCTCGCCGTTGGAGGCGACGAGGCCCGCTCTGACGAAGGCGTTGAGCACGCCGACGCCGGCGTCCAGCTCGCCGCGCGGAATTTCGACTGTCGGCAGGCTCTCGGCGAGGGAGCCTTCCTCGAACGTGCGGCGCGCGGTTTCGGCCGCTTCATTGGCGGCGTCGCGGCCGTGCAGCAGCGCGGTCGCCTCGGTGGCGAGCACCTTCTTGGCCTCGTTGATCTCCGAGCCCGCGAGGGCCTCGAGCTTCCTGATCTCGCTCATCGGCAGTGTCGTGAACAGTTTCAGGAATTTGCCGACATCGGCATCCTCGGTGTTGCGCCAGAACTGCCAGAAATCATACGGCGAGAACTGGTCGGCGTTGAGCCAGACCGCGCCCTGCGCGGTCTTGCCCATCTTGGCGCCGGATGCGGTCGTGAGCAGTGGCGTCGTCAGCGCGAACAGCTGGTGGGTGCCCATGCGGCGGCCGAGATCGACACCCATGATGATGTTGCCCCACTGGTCCGAGCCGCCCATCTGCAACTGGCAGCCGGTGCGCCTCGCAAGCTCGACGAAGTCGTAGGCCTGGCAGACCATGTAGTTGAACTCGATGAAGCTCATCTCCTGCTCGCGCTCGAGGCGCAGCCGCACGGAATCCATGGTGAGCATGCGGTTCACCGAGAAGTGGCGGCCGACGTCGCGCAGCATCTCGATATAGTTGAGCTTGGTCAGCCATTCGGCATTGTCGAGCATGATAGCGTCGCTCTTCCCATCGCCGTAGCGCAGCACCTTGGTGAACACGCCGCGGATCGAGGCCTTGTTCGCCTCGATCTCGGCGACGGTGCGGATCGCGCGCGTCTCGTCCTTGCCGGAGGGATCGCCGACCATGGTGGTGCCGCCGCCCATCAGCGTAATCGGCTTGTTGCCGGACTGCTGGAGCCAGTGCAGCAGCATCATGGTCAGATAGTTGCCGATATGCAGCGAGGGCGCGGTGCAATCGTAGCCGACATAGGCGGTCGCCTCGCCCTTGACGGCAAGCGCGTCCAGCCCCTCGAAATCGGAGCACTGGTGGATGAATCCACGTTCCTGCAAGGTATTGAGGAAATCCGATTTGAATGCAGTCATTTGTCGGCCAGCCTGACAATTCTTGGTTTACTGTTTTGGGGGCAATTTAAGGGTCTTACATCGGAACCTGATTGCAGCCCGCCACTTGGCGCTGTGGCATTATAAGATGTTCCGCCCTGGCACAAGATCGGCATGCCAGAGCGGGTCTGTTGAGGATGCTGCCCAAGATGATGTTAACGGCACTCGGTTTGATGAGCGGCACTTCGCTTGACGGGGTGGACGTCGCGCTGATCGAAACCGACGGAAAGCAGGTGAAGGCGTTCGGGCCGACCGGCTATCGGCCCTACACCCCGGCCGAGCGCAATCTGCTGCGCCAGGCGCTCAGCGAGGCCGTGCACCTGCCGCAGCGTGATGCCCGGCCAGGGGTCTTGGCCGAGGCCGAGCGCGCGGTGACGCTGGCGCATGCCGACGCGGTGGCCGCGTTCGTCGCTCAGCACCGGATGAAGCCGGAGGACATCGACATCGTCGGCTTCCACGGCCAGACCGTGCTGCATCGCCCCGAAAGGCGGCTGACCGTACAGATCGGCGATGCGCCGGCGCTTGCGAAGGCGATCCATATTCCGGTGATGCATGATTTTCGGGCGGCCGACGTCGAGGCCGGTGGCCAGGGCGCGCCGCTCGTGCCGGTCTACCACCGGGCGCTGGCCCATTCGCTGGAGCGCGAAGGGCCGATCGTGGTGGTCAATATCGGCGGCGTCTCCAACATCACCTATATCGACGGCAACGACACGCTGATCGCCTGCGATACCGGGCCCGGCAACGCGCTGCTCGACGATTTCATGTACCGCACCATGAGCCAGGCGTTCGATGCGGAAGGAAAATTCGCCGCGCTCGGCAAGGTCGACGAGGCCTGGATCGCGCGGGCGCTGGAGCTGCCGTTCTTCGCAGCGCCGCCGCCGAAATCGCTCGACCGCAACGATTTTGCCGCGCTCAGGCTTGGCGAGGTGCCGCCGGCCGACGGCGCCGCGACGCTGACCGCGTTCACCGCAGCCGCGATCGCGCGCATCATCCCGCTGCTGCCGCGGCGGCCGCGAAGCTGGATCGTCTGCGGCGGCGGTGCGCGCAACCTGACCATGCTGCGCATGCTGCGTGAGCGGGTGGGGTCGGCGACGGTGGAGCCCGCCGAAGCGCTCGGCTGGGCCTCCGATGCGATCGAGGCGCAGGCCTTCGGCTTTCTCGCCGCCCGCGGCCTGAAGGGCCTGCCGCTGTCCTATCCGGCCACCACCGGCGTGCCGATGCCGATGACCGGCGGCGTGTTGGCGCGGCCCTGAGGTCCAAGTCCTGAGATCAATGCCGGTTGATGCAAATGCATCGAACTTGACAAGTGAATGCAGGTGCATCTATATTTGATGCAGTTGCATCCAACCGCCGGGATCATTGCCATGACCGCCTCGCTCAAACTGATTAGCCACAAGCTTTGCCCCTACGTGCAGCGCGCCGTGATCGCGCTCAACGAGAAGGGCGTGCCGTTCGAGCGGATCGACATCGATCTGGCCAACAAGCCGAAATGGTTCCTGAAGCTCTCGCCGCTTGGCAAGGTGCCGGTGCTGGTGGTGACCGCCAAGGACGAGGTCGCGCTGTTCGAGAGCAATGTGATCTGCGAATACATCGAGGAGACGAAAGGGGGCGTCGAGCTGCATCCGGTGGACGCGCTGGCGCGCGCCCATCACCGTGCGTGGATGGAGTTCGGCTCGGCGATCCTCGGTGACCTCTGGGGGCTGGAGACCACGACCGATCCGGCGACCTTTGAGAGCAAGCGCCAGGCCCTGGCGGCAAAATTCGCGCGTGTCGAGGCCGCGCTAAGCGCAGGCCCATTCTTCGCCGGCAATGCGTTCAGCCTGGTCGACGCCGTGTTTGCGCCGATCTTCCGATATTTCGACGTGTTCGATGAATTGACCGAGCTCGGCATCTTCAAGGATCTGCCGAAGGTGCAGGCGTGGCGAGCCGAGCTTGCGAAGCGTCCGAGCGTGCGCAACGCCGTCGGGGCGGATTATCCGCAGCTGCTGCGCGCCTTCCTGGCGCGTCACGATGCGCATTTGCTGAAGCTAGCGGCCTGAGCGCGCGCCGATGTCGCCAACTGTGGCGTGGCTCATTCTGGGGGTCGCAGGCGTCCTCGACGTCGGCTGGGCGATCTCGATGAAGTATGCGGAAGGCTATACGCGGCCTGGCTGGAGCATCGCCTCACTCGGATTGCTCGCGGCCTTTGTCTTCCTGCTCGGACGGGCGCTGAAGGTGCTCGAGGTCGGCGTCGCCTATTCGGTCTGGACCGGCATCGGCGCCGCCGGCACGTTCGTGATGGGCGTCGTGCTGTTCGGCGAGGCGCTGAGCGCGATGAAGGTCGCGGGAATAGTGCTGGTGCTGATGGGGATCGCGGCGCTCAAGCTGGCCTAGAGCCGAGCTCTAGCTTCGTAGCCCGGATGGAGCGAAAGCGCAATCCGGGGCCTTGTCTCCGCGGATGGAGCTTCCCGGATTTCGCTTTCGCTCCATCCGGGCTACAAGGCTCAGCTACAGGCCTCAGCGCACGTTGGCGAGCCGCATGTCGAGATAGGCGGTGATGGTTTCCATCAACGGCTCGAGCTTGGCGTCGAAGAAGTGATTGGCGCCGGGGATGACCTGCTGGTCGATCACGATGCCCTTCTGCGTCTTCAGCTTCTCGACCAGCGTGTTGACGTCCTTGGGCGGCACCACCGCATCCTTCTCGCCATGCACGATCAAGCCTGAGGACGGGCAGGGCGCAAGGAACGAGAAGTCGTAGAGGTTGGCCGGCGGCGCGATCGAGATGAAGCCCTCGACCTCGGGGCGGCGCATCAGCAGCTGCATGCCGATCCAGGCGCCGAAGGAGAAGCCGGCGACCCAGCAGGCGCGCGCTTCGGGATTTATCGTCTGTGCCCAGTCGAGCGCAGCAGCGGCATCCGACAATTCACCGGTGCCGTGGTCGAACGAGCCCTGGCTGCGGCCGACGCCGCGGAAATTGAAGCGCAGCACGGAGAAGCCGCGATGCGCGAAGGCGTAGTAGCACTGGTACACGATCTGATGATTCATCGTGCCGTGGAACTGCGGATGCGGATGCAGAATCATCGCGATGGGCGCGTTCTTCTGCTTGGCCGGATGGTAGCGGCCTTCGAGACGGCCAGCAGGGCCGGTGAAAATGACTTCGGGCATGGATGATCTCTTGATTGATTCCTTGAAGACGGTCCTCAGCAACCAATCGATTGTGCGGATTTCATCGGCAGATGTGCCGACCAAACCGCGAATGAAAGGGTGGAGCGGCGCCCTCGGATGATGCGCGAGCGGCGCGCGGTGAACTGACGCGCGCGTTCTAACATGAGGCGTGGGTCAAAAAGCAAGCATCTTCGGCATCTCTCAATGGGCTCAAGAACTTAGCTGGTCATGGCGATGTCATGAGCGCCGTCATGCGGATCAGGAGTAACGATGACGGCCGGCGTTGAACTCCTGCGCCTCGGTCAAGTAATTGGAATCATGTGGGTTTATCGTCCCTCGCACGTTCCCCCGGCGATTCACGTGGGTGCCCCACGGCCCCAAGCGAGGCGACCGCCGGCCGGTAGCGGCGGCTGCCTCCAAGCGTCTGCCCGTTATCGAAGGTGAGCTCGAAGTCCCCCGATGGCTTGAGGTCGACACTGTTCACCCGGTCGAGATTGGCAAGTTTTGTGCGGTGGACGCGCACGATGCCGAGGCGCGACAGCTCGCTCTCGGCCATCGCGAGGGTGCCGCGGATCAGGTGCTGGGTGCCGTCGGCGAGGCTGTATTCGATATAGTTGCCGGCCGAGGCGACCCACAGGATATCGCGGGGCGCGACGCGAAAGCGGCTCGTGCCGTCCCTGAGCCAGATCAGATCGGGGCGTGGGGATTGTTGCGGCGCCAGCGCGGGCGGGATGGCCGTTGCAGCCCTTTTCAGCTCGCGCCGGCTTTCGAGCAGCCAGAGCGTGCTGCCGATCAGGAAAACGGCCACGCTGTCCTTGCGAAACTCGTACAGGATCGTCGCAAGCGAGAAATGGAAGTCGTAGGCGGTTCCGGCAAGCCAGAGCGCAAGCTTCCGGATCCAGACCATGCCGGTGATGTGGAGGGCCGAGAAGCCGAGCAGGGTGGCGACGCCGATCCCGACCCGCATGAGGCCCGAGGCGCGGCGGATGCGCTGCACCGCGCGCACCAGTATCGGCAGCAGTAGCAGGATGACGGCGATGCTTGAGAGCTCAAAGAACAGCCGCCGGCCAACATCGGAGCTGCCGCCGCGCCAAGCGGCGTCCTGCGCGCCGGAGAGTGCATTCACGATTCCGATCGCGAGCGAGACTGCGGCGATCGCGACGAACATCGTCCAATCGTTGCCGCTGGTCCCCGAAGCCCCGCCGCTCGTCCCTGCGCGCGGCACTTCATCCCTTCGCTCCCGGTCCTGATCCCAAACCGGCTCGACGCGCTCGGTTTGTGAGGCATTTTCAGTGTCAGCCATGGCCGAAGAACCGCGTTTGGCGTCCCCTCAAGGAGCAGAAAACCATGTCAACACCACAGCAACTCTCGACTTCGGAACGGCGCATCGATCTGGACTGGGTACGGATTTTAGCCTTTGGGCTTTTGATCTTCTACCACGTTGGCATGCTCTACGTGTCCTGGGGATTTCACATCAAGAGCGTGCACCGACTGAGCTGGCTCGAGCCCCTGATGCTGGTCATTAATCCCTGGCGGCTGTCGCTGTTGTTCCTGGTTTCCGGTGTCGCCACCCGCTTCATGCTGGGCAAGTACAATCTCGGCGCCTTCGTCGGCGCGCGCTCGACACGGCTCCTGATCCCACTGATCTTTGGCATGTTCGTGATCGTGCCGCCGCAGTCCTACCTCCAGATCGTTGAGAGCCTCGGTTACCCCGCCGGCTTCGCCGATTTCTACCTCCGGCATTATCTGGCGTTCGGCGCGCAATTCTGCCCGAACCCCTGCATCGTGCTGCCGACTTGGAACCATCTCTGGTTCGTGGTCTATCTGTGGGTCTACACCGTCGCGCTGGTCGGCGTGCTCTGGCTGTGGCCGGTGCTGGCCGATCGGCTCGGTGCCAGACTGGCTGTCCTGCTCAGCGGACCCGGTCTGCTGGTCCTGCCGTGCCTTTTGTTCGCGGCCTGGCGCCTGTTCCTGTTCCCGGTCTTCCCGTCGACGCACGCACTGTTCGGCGACTGGTACAACCATGCGGACCATGCGACCGCGTTCCTGATTGGCTTTCTGCTGGCGAAAGAGGACAGCATCTGGCGCGACATCGAACGTCAGCGGTGGATTGCCCTGGCCGTCGCCGCAAGCCTGTTCGTCGTATTCATTCTGCTTCGTGCCGGCCTGTTCGAGCCGTCGGCGATGCTGAGGTGGTTCGCGAGTTCGGCGTATGGTTGTTATCAGTGGCTGGCGATGGCTGCTGTGTTGGGCTTTGCGCGGCGCCACTTCACGGCCGACGGCGCCGTGCGCCGCTACCTGACCGACGCGATCTTTCCCTATTACATCGTGCACCAGACCGCGATCATCATGATCGCGCACGTACTGCAGGGCAGCGGTTTGTCGGCCGGAAGCGAGGCCTTCATCGTCATTGCCGGCACCGCGCTCACCTGCGTGGTCACCTATG
Organism: Bradyrhizobium sp. 142; assembly: GCF_023074015.1. Lineage (NCBI taxonomy): Bacteria > Pseudomonadati > Pseudomonadota > Alphaproteobacteria > Hyphomicrobiales > Nitrobacteraceae > Bradyrhizobium > Bradyrhizobium sp. 142. Next base: position 13,751 of record NZ_JADPKQ010000297.1, on the reverse strand, counting down.
AGGTGGTACGGCGGATCGCCTGGCTGCGGCCGTTGTTCGGTTTGCGGATGGAGCGGCGCCGCCCGGCCGCGATCGCGCAGCAGCCGGCCTGATTGCGAACCGGCTTCCGATTGGCGCAAGGACAAAAGGTGCTAAGAGGGCGTCATGCCGACCCGCGTTTATCTCGATTGGAACGCGACCACGCCGCTGCGCTCCGAGGCGCGGGCGGCGATGGTCGCCGCCTTCGATCTCATAGGAAATCCGTCCTCGGTCCATGCCGAGGGGCGGGAGGCCCGGCGCCTGGTCGAAGAGGCCCGCGTGGCGCTTGCAAGCGCCGTCGGAGCATTGCCACGGAACGTTGTTTTCACCTCGGCCGGGACCGAGGCCAATGCGCTGGCGCTGTCGTCTGGGCTCAAAGGGGCATCCGGCGGCCCGGTGCAGCGACTCCTGGTTTCGGCGGTCGAGCATGCCTCGGTACTGGCTGGAGGTCGGTTCCGGGTCGGTGCGGTGGGCCAGATCCGAGTGACGCGGTCAGGTGTGATCGATCTCGGACATCTGAAGGAACTGCTCGGCGGCGGCCCGCCGGCGCTGGTCTCCATGATGGCGGCCAATAATGAAACCGGCGCGCTTCAGCCCGTCGCCGAGGCTGCGCGAATCGTTCACGAGGCCGGAGGCCTGCTGCACGTTGACGCGATCCAGGCGCTTGGAAAAATGCCTTTCAATATCAATGCGATAGGCGCGGACCTTGCAACCTTTTCTGCGCACAAGATCGGCGGCCCCAAGGGAGTCGGCGCGCTGGTCGTGGCTGGGGGGATTACCGGCTTGGAGCCCGCGCTTCGCGGTGGCGGGCAGGAACTCGGCCGACGGGCAGGGACCGAGAATGTCGCTGGTATTGCCGGCTTTGGTGCAGCGGTGAAAGCGGCGCTTGTGGCTCTGCCAGAGGATGCGGAGCGGATGACAACCCTCAGAGATCGTTTGGAAAATGGTCTCCGGGCGATTGCCGGGGCGACGATCTTTTCGCAGGATGTTGCGCGGTTGCCGAATACCACGCTGTTCACGGCCCCCGGCTTGAAGGCTGAGACCGCCGTCATTGGCTTCGACCTCGAAGGGATCGCAGTGTCCTCAGGCTCGGCCTGCTCCTCCGGGAAGGTGCAGCCGTCGCACGTGCTTTCGGCCATGGGATTCGATCCCGCCATCGCCCAGGGAGCAGTGCGCCTCAGTCTGGGCTGGTCCACGGGACCAGAGGACATCAATCGGGCGTTAGAGACTTGGCGAAAGCTCGGGAATACCCTACTTAAGGGCTAAGCGACGAAACACGGCTTGAACGGTTCTAAGCGCGTGCTTCACGCCAAGAAATATCGTAATAGTCGTCCGAGTTTGATGATCCACCGCGGTCCTTGAAACCGCGAGCGGAGGATGGAATGCCAGCCGTACAAGAGACGGTCGAGCGCGTGAAGCGCATCGACGTCGACCAGTATCGTTATGGGTTTGAGACCCTGATCGAGTCCGACAAGGCCCCCAAGGGGCTGTCGGAAGAGACCGTCAAGTTCATCTCCGAGAAGAAGAACGAGCCCGCCTGGATGCTCCAGTGGCGGCTGGAAGCCTATCGGCGCTGGCTGACCATGACCGAGCCGACCTGGGCCCGCGTCGACTATCCCAAGATCGACTTCCAGGACCTGTATTATTACGCGGCGCCGAAGCCGAAGAAGACGATCACCTCGCTCGACGAGATCGATCCGGAGATTCTCAAGACCTACGAGAAGCTCGGCATTCCCCTGCGCGAAGTCGCCATGCTCGAAGGCGTCGAGCCGAAGGTAGGCGAGGAAGATCCGGCCCGGCGCAAGATCGCGGTCGATGCGGTCTTCGATTCGGTCTCGGTGGCGACCACGTTCAAGGCGGAGCTGAAGAAGGCCGGCGTGATCTTCATGCCGATTTCGGAGGCGATCCGCGAGCATCCCGAGCTGGTGCAGAAATATCTCGGCTCCGTGGTGCCGACTTCGGACAATTTCTACGCGACGCTGAACTCGGCGGTGTTCTCCGACGGCTCGTTCGTCTACGTGCCGCCGGGCGTGCGCTGCCCGATGGAGCTGTCGACCTATTTCCGCATCAACGAACGCAACACCGGCCAGTTCGAGCGCACGCTGATCATCGCGGACAAGGGCTCCTACGTCTCCTATCTCGAAGGCTGCACTGCGCCGCAGCGCGACGAGAACCAGTTGCATGCCGCCGTGGTCGAGCTCGTTGCGCACGACGACGCCGAGATCAAATATTCGACGGTGCAGAACTGGTATCCCGGCAATTCCGAAGGCAAGGGCGGCATCTACAATTTCGTCACCAAGCGTGGCGACTGCCGTGGCAACCATTCGAAGATTTCCTGGACCCAGGTCGAGACTGGTTCAGCCATCACCTGGAAGTATCCGAGCTGCATCCTGCGCGGCGACAATTCCCGCGGCGAGTTCTACTCGATCGCGATCTCGAACGGCTACCAGCAGGTCGATAGCGGCACCAAGATGATCCACCTCGGCAAGAACACGTCGAGCCGGATCATTTCCAAGGGCATCGCCGCCGGCATGTCGCAGAACACCTATCGCGGCCTCGTGACGGCGCACCGAAAAGCCACCGGCGCGCGCAACTTCACTGCCTGCGATTCGCTGCTGATCGGCGACAAATGCGGCGCGCACACCGTGCCGTACATCGAGGCCAAGAACTCGTCGGCGACGTTCGAGCACGAGGCCACGACCTCGAAGATCTCCGAGGACGTGCTGTTCTACTGCGTCCAGCGCGGCCTCTCCCAGGAAGAGGCGGTTGGCCTCGTCGTCAACGGCTTCGTCAAGGACGTGCTTCAGCAGCTGCCGATGGAATTCGCGGTGGAAGCACAGAAGCTGATCTCGATCTCGCTGGAAGGTTCGGTCGGATAGCTCCGCCCCTCATCCTGAGGAGGCCGCAAAGCGGCCGTCTCGAAGGATGGATATCGGAAAGATTGTTGGCCTCATCCTTCGAGACGCGCCTTCAGCGCTCCTCAGGACGAGGGGATAGATGGAACAAAACAATGGCTTTGCTTGAAGTAAAAGACCTGAAGGTGCGTGTGGAGGAGCGTGAGATCCTCCACGGGCTGACACTGACCGTGAACGAGGGCGAAGTCCACGCGATCATGGGGCCGAACGGCTCCGGCAAGTCGACGCTCTCGCATGTCATCGCCGGCAAGCCCGGCTATGAAGTCACGGATGGCCAGATCCTGTTCAAGGGGGAGGATCTCCTGGAGATGGATCCGGACGAGCGCGCCGCCAAGGGCGTGTTCCTTGCCTTCCAGTATCCGGTGGAAATCCCCGGTGTTGCCACCATGACGTTCCTGCGCACCGCGCTCAACGCACAGCGCAAGGCGCGCGGAGAGAGCGAATATTCCACCCCGGACTTCCTGAAGAAGGTCCGCGAGGTCTCGAAATCGCTGAACATCCCGCAGGACATGCTCAAGCGCGGCGTCAATGTCGGCTTCTCCGGCGGCGAGAAGAAGCGCAACGAGGTGCTCCAGATGGCGCTGTTCGAGCCGAGCCTGTGCATCCTCGACGAGATGGATTCCGGCCTCGACATCGACGCGCTGCGCATCGCGGCCGATGGCGTCAACGCGCTGCGCTCGCCCAAGCGCGCGATGGTCGTCATCACCCATTATCAGCGGCTGTTAAACTACATCGTGCCTGATTTCGTGCACGTGATGTCGCGTGGCCGTGTCGTGAAGAGCGGCGACAAGGAACTGGCGCTGGAGCTGGAAGCGTCCGGCTACACCCAGTTCGAGGACGCTGCGTAAGGAATTTTGCAATGAACGTTGCTGTGGCAAAGACCGGGAGTGGCCGCGCGGTGAGCGATCTCTTCACCAGCGCCGAAGGCCGGCTGCCGGGTTCGCCCGCGGTGATCGCGACCCGCCGCGATGCGTTCGAGACCTATGAGCGTCTCGGCCTGCCGCACCGCCGGATCGAGGAATGGAAATACACCGATCTGCGTGCGCTGGTCGGCGAGGTGCTGCCGCTGGCGGCTAGCCCCGATGCATCCGCGTTGGCCAGCGCGGCCGACGCCGTGAAGGCGCATGCGGTCGCCGGCGCGCGCAAGCTGGTGCTGGTCGATGGGGTGTTCGCGGCCGGTCTGTCGGACGTGAAAGCGCTCGCCTCCGAGATGGGCTTCAAAACTCTGCAGGAGACATTGGAGAAAGACGCCGCTCTCCTGAAGACTGCGTCGGCCGATGCTGTGATCTCGCTTAACGCGGCCATGGCGACCGATGGAGTCGTGCTGTCGATTGCCGATGGCGCGCAGCTGTCTGCGCCGATCCAGATCATTCATGTCGCCACTGCTGCCTCGGCCTCGGCTTTCACCCGCTCGCAGGTCGCGGTCGGGAAGGGCGCCCGCGCCACCATCATCGAGAGCTTTGTCGCGGCTGGCGCCAAGGCCTACCAGGTCAATGATGCCGTCATCCTCTCGATCGGCGACGATGCCGACGTCGCGCATATCCGCCTGCTGGACGATGCGCCTGACGCGGTGAACATCACCTCGCAATTCGTCACTGTCGGTGCCAGCACCAAGGTCAACTTCTTCAACATGACCAGCGGCGCGGCGGTCAGCCGGCTCCAGGGCTTCATCACGCTGGCGGGCGAGGGCAGCGACCTCTCGATTAATGGCGTGAACCTGTTGCAGAAGACCGAGCACGGCGACACCACGCTGGTGGTCGACCATGCCGTGCCGGACTGCGTTAGCCGCGAGATCTTCCGCGCCGTGATCGACGACCGTGCCCATTCGGTGTTCCAGGGCCGCATCATCGTCCGTCCCGACGCGCAGAAGACCGACGGCAAGATGATGACCCGGGCGCTGCTGCTCTCGGATGAAGCCGAAGCCGACAACAAGCCCGAGCTCGAGATCTTCGCCGACGACGTCTCCTGCGGCCACGGCGCCACCGCCGGCGCGCTCGACGACAACCTGCTGTTCTACCTGAAGGCACGCGGCCTGCCCGAGAAGCAGGCCCAGGCGCTGCTGATCCAGGCCTTCGTCGGCGAGGCGATCGAGCAGATCGCCGATGATAATCTCCGGGAGCACGTGATCGGCATCGCCGAGCGCTGGCTGGAGCGGCGGTCATGAGCACGCATCCGGCGGTCAAGAACGGAGCCTATGACGTCGCGCGCGTGCGCCAGGACTTTCCGGCGCTCGCCATGCAGGTCTACGGCAAGCCGCTGGTCTATCTCGACAACGCCGCCTCGGCGCAGAAGCCGCAGTCCGTGCTCGATCGCATGACGCAGGCTTATGTGTCCGAATACGCCAACGTGCATCGCGGCTTGCACTACCTCGCCAATGCCGCGACGGAGGCCTACGAGGGCGCGCGGGCAAAAGTCGCGCAGTTCGTCAATGCGAGCCGCACCGAGGAGATCATCTTCACCCGCAACGTCACCGAGGCGATCAACCTTGTGGCGTCGTCCTGGGGCGAGCCGAACATCAAGCAGGGCGATGAGATCGTCCTCTCGATCATGGAGCATCATTCGAACATCGTGCCCTGGCATTTTCTCAGGGAACGCCACGGCGCAGTGATCAAATGGGCGCCCGTGGATGACGAAGGCAACTTCCTGATCGACGAGTTCGAGAAGCTGCTGACGCCGAAGACCAAGCTGGTCGCCATCACGCAGATGTCGAACGCGCTCGGGACGTTCGTTCCGATCAAGGAGGTCGTGCGGCTGGCTCACGACCGCGGCATTCCCGTGTTGGTCGACGGTGCGCAAGGCGCGGTGCACCTGCCCATCGACGTGCAGGACCTCGACTGCGATTTCTACGCGTTCACCGGTCACAAGGTTTATGGCCCGACCGGCATCGGCGCGCTCTATGCCAAGCACGAGCACCTCGTCGCGATGCGGCCCTTCAACGGCGGCGGCGAGATGATCCGCGAGGTCGCGAAGGATTGGGTCACCTATGGCGACCCGCCGCACAAGTTCGAGGCAGGCACTCCGCCGATCGTCGAGGCCGTCGGCCTCGGCGCCGCCATCGACTACGTCAATTCGATCGGCAAGGAGCGCATCGCCGCGCATGAGCACGACCTCGTCACCTACGCCCAGGACCGCCTGCGCGAGATCAACTCGCTGCGCCTGATCGGCACCGCTCGCGGCAAGGGGCCGGTGATCTCGTTCGAGCTCAAGGGCGCGCATGCCCACGACGTCGCCACCGTGATCGACCGCCAGGGCATCGCGGTGCGCGCCGGCACCCATTGCGTGATGCCGCTTTTAGAGCGGTTCAACGTAACCGCCACATGCCGGGCGTCGTTCGGCATGTATAATACGCGGGAAGAAGTCGATCATCTGGTTCAGGCGCTGTTGAAGGCGCGGGATATGTTCGCATGAGTGATACGGCCGAAATCAAAGCCAATCCGATGGAAACCCAGTCGGCGCTGCCGCCGGAGGAGACCGAGCGTCTCACCACCGAGATCATCGCCGGACTGAAGACCGTGTTCGACCCGGAAATTCCGGCCGACATCTACGAGCTCGGCCTGATCTACAAGGTCGAGATCAAGGACGATCGTTCGGTCGATGTCCAGATGACGCTGACGACGCCGAACTGTCCAGCTGCCGGCGAACTGCCGACCATGGTCGAGAACGCGGTCGCCAGTGTTCCCGGCGTCGGCGTGGTCGACGTCAAGGTCGTCTGGGAGCCGCCGTGGTCGCCCGAGCGCATGAGCGACGAGGCCCGCCTCGTGCTCAATATGTGGTAAGTGCGGCGAAACGCGCGTTGGCACTGAACTTGCTGGATTGAAATCGCATCCGAACGGACCACATAACAGATATGACCCAGGTATCATCAGTTCCAGTCAAGCCGAAGCGGCCTCGCCCGCAGGTGATGCGGCTGACGGACGCTGCCGCGCAGCGGATTACCGAACTGACCCAGCGCGCCGATTCCGAGATCGTGGGCTTGCGCGTCGGTGTGAAGAACGGCGGCTGCGCCGGGCAGTCCTACACGGTCGAGTACGCCCATGACATCCGCCCGACCGACGAGATCGTCGAGGACAAGGGCGTCAAGATCCTGGTCGATCCCAAGGCCGTGCTGTTCCTGCTCGGCACCGAGATGGACTACAAGGCCGACAAGATGCAGGCCCAGTTCGTCTTCAACAACCCCAACCAGATCTCCGCCTGCGGCTGCGGCGAATCGGTCGAATTGCGGCCAGCGAAGATCGACGGGTAGGCGTCCGTTTCTCGCAAATCACTCCGCTATCGTCCTGGCCTTGTGCGCAACAACTGCGCACAAGGCCAGGACGACGATGGGACGATGGAGAGAGAGTTCGGCCATGGACCGCGAATTCCTGATCGACCTCTTCGCCGATTTCGGCCCCGTCACCATACGAAAGATGTTTTCCGGCTACGGCATCTCCGCCGACGGCATCAACTTCGCGCTGGCCTTGCGCGCCGGCCTGTTCTTCCGCGCCGACGAGCAGACCATCCCGGACTATGAGGCCGAAGGGTCAAAGCCGTTCCAGTACCAGACCCGCGCCAAGACCGTGCTGGTCAACTCCTACTGGGAGCTGCCCGCACGGCTGTTCGACGATTCCGAGGAGCTTGCGCAATGGGCGAGGGCGGCTCTCGCCGCCGCTGGGCGCGCCAAGGCGAAGAAGCGGCCCAAAGCGAAGAGCACGTCGAAGAGCACGCCAAAGAAAGCGGTGAACAAGCCGGCGAAGAAGGCCGCCAAGCCTGCGAAAGCGCCGAAGAAGAGGGCCAGCACGAGCCCGGTTCGCAAGCCAGCCAAGCGGAGCGCTTGAACTCAGTCCACGGCCTTGGTCAGGCCAACCCTCATATCCTTGGCGATGTAAACGCAAACGCCGTCGGCAAGCACGCGGCCGTCGGCAAATCCCAGGACCAGCCTGCCGCGCCTCACTTGGCGCATGGCGACCTCATAACGCACGCATCGCGTGTCCGGCGTGATCTCGCCTGTGAACTCCACCTCGCCGACGCCGATGGCGCGGCCCTTGCCCGGCGAGCCCGACCAGCCGAGCCAATAGCCGATCATCTGCCACATGGCGTCCAGGCCCAGAGAGGCCGGTATCACGGCGTCGCCGCGAAAGTGGCAATCGAAGAACCAGTGGCTAGGGACGATGTCCAGTTCGCCAACGATGTGACCCTTGCCGAATTCGCCGCCGTCCAGGCTGATCTCTGTGATGCGGTCCATCATGAGCATGGGCGGTGCCGGCAATTGCGCGTTGCCCGGACCGAAATAGCCGCCTTCGCTCGATCTCAGCAGCTCGTCCTTTAGGACGGTTGCGGCACATGAAAATCGTGTGGGTTGGCCAAGGCGACAGGACCTCTACATGCTTGTGGTCAGGCGCAGTACGGTGGCGACGCAGATCCAGATGTCGGTCGTCCCCGAGAATGTCAAGAACCGAGGCCAACTTTCAGGAATGGGATGTCGCAGCATATGACCACCTCATCCTGAGGAGCGCGCTCTTGCGCGCGTCTCGAAGGATGGCCGTGGGTGAGAGCGGGACCTGCATGGTTCGAGACGCCGCTTTGCGGCTCCTCACCATGAGGGTCATGCGCGCTTGTGCAGGAAACGTCACGCCACTCGGTTGTGCGTCTCGATCGCGTATTCCGGATCGGCTTCGCAGATCACGCGATTGCGGCCGTTGCGCTTCGCGGCGTAGAGGCAGGCATCCGCGCGTTCGATCAGCGCGTCGGTGTCGTCGCCCGGCTTGAGCATGGATACGCCGACGGAGATGGTGACGCGACCGAGAACCTCGCCGGTCGATTTCTTCTTCAATTCCTTCGCCATCACCGCGCGGCGGATGTGATCGGCGACCGTGAGGGCCTGGCGCAGCGCGGTGTTGGGCAGCAGAACGGCGAACTCCTCGCCGCCATAACGCGCGGTAACGTCCTGGCCCTTGATGGTTTGCTTCATGGACAGGCCGACCAGGCGCAGCACCTGGTCGCCGGTGAGATGGCCATAGGAATCGTTGAACGACTTGAAGTGATCGATGTCGAACAGCAGCAGCGACAGCGGCTCACCGCTCGCGGGCGCGCTCTGCACGGCCATGCCGATCATGCGATCGAAATATTTGCGATTGCCCAGGCCCGTGAGCGGATCGGTCAGGCTTTCGGCCCGGATTGCCTCGAGGCTCTGCTGGAGATTGCTGATCTCGCTCTTCGATAGCGTCAGCCGGTCTTCCAGCGTCTTGTTGGTCTCGCGCATCTCGCTGGTTGAGCGCACCAGGCTCTCGACGACCGCCTTGATCTGCTCGCGGCTCGTGGCCGACGACAATTCTTCGGTCGCGCCCGACAGGCTGGCGTCGTAGGAGCCGGTCATGCCGAGCGCGTCGCTCAGCACCTTCATCACGTCGTCGATCTCGCCGATGACGCGCGCGCCCACCTTGTCGATGCGATCGGTGGTCTTGATGTGGGAGAGATAGGTCTCGTAGATCTGCTCGAGATCGGCTTCGGTCAGCTTGCCGCTGCGCGCCAACGTCTCGTTGATAATCTTGTTGAGCGGGGCGTTGTAGCCGGTGGCGTAGACGTACCAGATTTCGTAATTGCGGGGGATTGCGGTTTGCCGGAGCGAGCGGATTTGACCGAGCGCCACTTCGGCGAACGCCATCGTGCGTTCGTGTTCATCGAGCACGTTGACCACTGAACATTCCCCACGGCGACCGGTGCGCCGCCGATCGCTGCAATGCTTAAATTATGTTCGTAGGCTAACGGACGATCGTGAACGGCCGGTAAACGGCCGTTCGCTGGAGCGCTCAGGCGCCTGCCGGCGAGCGAACCGGCCGCAGCAGGAATGCCGGAAGATGCGAGTGATCGCCAGGCTCGGAATCGGCTTCGCGCTGGCGGCGCGGCTCGGGACGGCCGATTGACGGCACATGGGGCGCATTGGCTTGTTGGCGCGAGCCGCTGCGCGGCTCGGATGATGGCCGTGCTTCACGGGGCGTCCGTGCTTCGCCTGCGGGCCGTTCTTCGCGAGCAGGTCTTGCCTCGCGTGCGGGCCGCGCATCGGCCGCAGGCCTGGCGTCGACCGAGGGTCTTGCCTCGGTGGGCTGAGGTGCCTCGCCACGCGGCTCGTGGCCGCGACGCGATTTGCCGCGTCCGCCGCGGGAGCGATCGCGTTCCCGCCCACGCGACTCGCGCGGACGCTCGCTCTGTTCCGACGTGCCGGCGTGCACCTCGAAGTCGCCTTCGGCGCGCGGAATGCTCTGGCCGATCAGCTTTTCGATCGCCACCATCGATTTCTGGTCGAGCGGCGTCACGAGCGAAATCGCGACACCGGTACGGCCTGCGCGGCCGGTGCGGCCGACGCGGTGAACATAGTCGTCGGGATGGTGGGGGACGTCGAAATTGAAGACGTGGCTGACCTCAGGGATGTCGAGGCCGCGGGCGGCGACGTCGGAGGCCACCAACAGCGGTAGCTCGCCCTTCCGGAACTGTTCGAGCGCCGCGGTACGGGCCGACTGGTCCATGTCGCCGTGCAGGGCGCCGACGCTGAAGCCGTGCTTCTGGAGCGATTTGTGAACGACGGCGACTTCGCGCTTGCGATTGCAGAAGATGATCGCGTTCTTGAGATCCTTGGCCTCGCGCAGCAGGCGTCGCAGCAATTCGCGCTTCTCGTGCGCCTCGCGCCCGGCAGGGACCTGGCACTGCGTGACTGTGACGGCGGTGGTGGCGGGCTTCGAAACTTCCACCTTCTGCGGATTGTGCAGGAAGGTCTCGGTGATGCGCCGGATTTCCGGCGGCATGGTCGCGGTGAAGAACAGGGTCTGCCGCGTGAACGGGACGAGCTTGCAGACGCGCTCGATGTCGGGAATGAAGCCCATGTCCAGCATGCGGTCGGCTTCGTCGATGACGAGCAGTTCAACGCCGGTGAGCAGCAGACCGCCGCGCTCGGTATGGTCGAGCAGCCGGCCGGGGGTTGCGATCAGCACGTCGACGCCGCGCGTCAGCTTGGCGTCCTGGTCACCGAACGAAACGCCGCCGATCAGCAGCGCGACGTTGAGCTTCTGGCCGGCGCCGTAGCGGTCGAAGTTCTCCTTGACTTGCGCCGCGAGCTCGCGGGTCGGCTCCAGGATCAGGGTCCGCGGCATGCGCGCCCGGGCGCGACCCTTTTCGAGAATGGTAAGCATCGGCAGCACGAAGGCTGCTGTCTTGCCGGTGCCGGTCTGGGCGATGCCGAGCACATCCTTGCGGGCAAGGACGTGGGGGATCGCCTGTTCCTGAATGGGGGTTGGGGTGGTGTAACCTGTGGCCGCCACTGCGGCGAGGACTTTTTCGGATAGTCCGAGATGGGTAAAAGACATTGAGCCTCTGGTCGAAACCGCCGTTCGGAATCGAGGGTAATAAGGCTGTCGCGTTCCACCCCAAAACGGCGCGCTCTCAAAGAAGCTGGGGGTGCTGACTCACGCGAACAAGCGCCAGGCTCAGGAATCGCTCTTCGATCTGAGCCGCGTCGACCCGGAACATAGGCGGGAATCGGCCAAAGTCAATGGAGCAACCGCGGGAAGGCCCTAAAAGCCCTGAGGTTTTTGCTCAAATTGCAGGCTCGGCTTGGCTTTTCCGGCTGGCCGGCCGTCCGGCCTTGGGGCCGCTACCCGCTTTCGCAGCCCAGGCCCGGAAATCACCGGGGGCTTGCCATCGGCGGCGCTGAACACCCGGTCGCCAGGCGGCCCGGCGCCGCAGAGTTGGTGCAGCGAGAATTCGCCGAATTGGTCCTGCCATAGGCTAAACGATGGAGCCGGCCGCCACGGCCGGTTGAACCGCCGGTATCTCTGGACCGACTATGACAACAACGGCCGAAGCTCGCCAACGAGCTGTTCTAGGGCGCCGGCAAGGAAGCCGTTCTGCAACGGGATTTTTTCGATGACGCGTCGGCTTTTCAGAATACTGGCCGCCCTTGGCCTTGCGGCGGGCCTGACCGGTTTCGCGGCTCCCGCCTATGCCGAAAAGCGCGTCGCGCTCGTCGTCGGCAACAACGACTACAAGAATGTCCCAAAGCTGCTCAAGGCCGTGAACGATGCCCGCACCATGGGTGACACGCTGAAGCAGCTCGGCTTCTCGGTGATGGTCGCGGAGAACCAGAACCGTCAGCAGTTCTCCGAAGCGCTGCTCGCCTTCGACAGGGCAATCGAGCCCGGCGACACGGCCTTCTTCTTCTATGCCGGCCACGGTTTCGAGATCGCCGGACAGAACTACCTGCTGCCGATCGACGTGCCGGCTGCGACGGAAGGCCAGGAAGAGCTGGTGCGCGACGCGTCCGTTTTGGCCGACCGTATCGTCGAGCGGCTACAGAACAAGAAGGCACGGACCTCGATCCTGGTGTTCGACGCCTGCCGCAACAACCCGTTCGAGCGCAAGGGCACCCGCGCGGTGGCCGGCGGGGGCGGGCTTGCCCCGATGGTGCAATTGCCCGAAGGCGTGTTCTCGGTGTTCTCGGCAGGTCCGCGCCAGACCGCGCTCGATCGCCTCTCCAATGACGACGCCGATCCCAATTCGGTGTTCACGCGGACCTTTGCCAAAGAGCTGTTGCAGCCCGGCGAGAACCTGGTGCAAGTGGCACAACGCACCCGTCGTCTCGTTAGCGAAATGGCCGACACTGTCAAGCACAGGCAGGTGCCGGTCTATTTCGACCAGATGGTCGATGACGTCTTTCTCAGCGGCATCGCAAAGGACGCCGCGGCGCGACCGGCCGATCCGCCGCCGCAGAAGGTCGCGGCGCCGCCGCCGGTCTCGGTGCCGCGCGTGCCGAAGGAGGAGACGACCAATGCGCCGATCGCGAGCTTCTCGCGCCACAACGGCGGCTGGAGCGTGGTGTTCTCCTTCGCCGACCCAACGCTTGGAATTTCCTGGCGCATGGCGGGCAATGGTGATTTCCGCGAGACAGGCTTCATCGATACGCTCGATCCGCGCACCCGCAAGCGGATGCCGAACCCGTCGATCGAACTGCCGCCCGACGCTGCGGCCGGCACGATCGAGGTTCGCTATGTCGATCAATCCGGCGACATGCAGGGCCCGTTCCCGATCAGGTTCGATCCCGAGGCCGCGCTCGTTCGCGACCAGCGCAAGATCCTCGACATGACCGCGACAAGCTGGCTGTCGTTCCGCGAGTTCAACGGGCTGCTGGTCTACTACACGCATCTGGTGTCGTACCGCTGCGCCATTCGCGAGGTGCACATCGGCATCGATACCGCCGTTCCCAACCAGCTCTTGAAGATGCCGGGCTGTGACATGCGCGACCCCAGTGCGATCAGCGCGGGCATGCCGCTCTATATGAAGCTTGCACCGGCAACGCAGTTCATCTCGGTGGAGCTGACCTATCGCGACGGCAGCGTGTCGGAGATCAAGAGTTTCCGCACCGCGAACCGCAGCAACAATTGACGAAGCGCGCGGCGATCCAGCGTGTACACTCTCAATCCGTCATCCTGAGGCGCGAGCTGCGCGGTGCGAAGCATCGTGCAGGGAGCCTCGAAGGATGCACGCCCGGATGCAGCTGGGCCGTCCATCCTTCGAGGCCTCCGCTACGCTCCGGCGCCTGGCTTTTGAACTGAGCCAAGCGAAATGGAACTCGGCGTGTTGCTGCCGGGATCGCAGAAGCTGAGCCGCTATACGATCGGTGGCGGCGACCTGGCCGCCTTGACGGCCCGGCTTGCCGACATGCGCAAGAAGGCGGCCGCAGATGGCCGGCCGGTACGTGCTACGAGGCGGGTCTCGACGGCCACTGGCTGCATCGATGGCTGATGGGACAAAGTGTCATCAACCATGAAATCGATCCCTCCAGCATCGAGGTGA
>NZ_JADPKQ010000219.1:0-743 GCF_023074015.1 Bradyrhizobium sp. 142 | reverse complement strand
TAGGGTCCAGACTCAATTGAGCCAATATGCGACGAGAGCGGCGAGATGAACAGCGGCCGAGAAGTTCCGGGCGAGCTTGTCGTATCGGGTGGCGATGCGGCGGAAGTCCTTGAGCCTGCAAAAGCAGCGCTCGATGACATTTCGGCCTTTGTAGGCGCGTTTGTTGAAGCGATGGATGACGACGCGGTTGGATTTGTTGGGGATTACGGGCTTGGCGCCGCGACGAACGATTTCGCCGCGAAGGTTGTCGCCGTCATACCCTTTGTCAGCGAGGAGCGCGCTCATGGGCGGCGCGAGCGCCAGAACATCGGACGCCGCCGCGATATCGGCATCCTGGCCTGGGGTCAGATGCAGGACGACCGGCCGGCAGAGCGGATCGCTCAGCGCATGGATTTTTGTCGTGCGGCCTCCGCGCGAGCGGCCGATTGCCTGATTGTGCTCCCCCCTTTTCCGCCGGAGGCACACCGGTGAGCTTTGATCGAGGTCGAGTCGAGCGACAGCGCGACGGGCATCTTTGCCGGGCTTGGCCAGCGCTTCAAAGATTGCGCACCATCGCCCGCGCTTGGCCCAGCGGTTGAAGCGATTGTAGACGGTCGTGTAAGGGCCGTATTCGCGCGGGCAGTCGCGCCATCGCGCACCCGACTGCAGCATGTGAATGATCCCGCTGATGATGCGCCGGTCGTCGTCCCGATCCGGCCCCGTCAGTCCCGTCGGCAGATGCGGCTCGATACGTGCCCATTGCC
>NZ_JADPKQ010000218.1:0-747 GCF_023074015.1 Bradyrhizobium sp. 142 | reverse complement strand
GATGCTGACTCGCGCGCGATCATGTGTTGCACGCCAACACTACGCTCGCTGATCGTGTCGACCTTGCCACCCCGGCTCTTCCTCTCAACCGGCTACCGGTCTCTCGGCTCATGCTCCCGCGCAGCGGGCTGGAGCGCAGCGACTTTGTGCGTTGGCCCATCGCTTCCGTTGACCCGGCGCCGGTGCATGTCGGCTCAAGAGGGCAGACCGGAAGTTCGCAGTCGGGCGCCAGTTCGGCGGCTTGTGACCCGAATGTATGGTCCGGCCGCGCGTTGCAAGAGGTTTCGTCAACCTGGCAGATGCGGTCTTGCATCAATGTATCCGGCCTCTGATTGGAGCGTGTTGTGCTCCGGGCCATCATGGATATCAGCGCGCATTCGAGCTGATTAGCGGACAGGCCTCGAAGGGGCCATTCGGGTCACCAGTGTTCGCATGCGCCGGGAAGACCGATTCTCCATCGTCGTCTCATCCTCTCGCAGACCTCGGCGGGTAAGGGATGTTGGTTACGTCATCGATAGCTCCTCACTTCGCACTGTTCCTTTGTTCGTGCCTGGCGGTCGTTCCTTCGTCCCGGCCTGCGCGCGCAGACGCGCCGCGCGCAAGGGCCGTCAAGGCCGGCCGTCGTGCTGTCCTGACGGCTTGCTCTACCGCTGCCAGGCTGCGCCTTGACGGCCCCGAGCACGGCGCGAGGATCAAGCAGGTCGGGACGCCATCTCATCTGTCTTGACGCACTCGAAGGCGCGCCCC
>NZ_JADPKQ010000144.1:0-44252 GCF_023074015.1 Bradyrhizobium sp. 142 | reverse complement strand
CCTTGCCTCGAACAAAGGAACTGCGCGGTATGAGGAGCAGGCGATGACGTAACCCTATCAACAGTTTCCAGCCGAGGTCTGCGAGAGGATAAGTAGAGATGGAGGATCGGTCTTCCGAGCGCATGCGAACACTGGTGACCCGGATGGCCCGTCGAGGCCTGTCCGTTAATGAGGTCGCACGCGCGCTGATATCCATGATGGTCCGGAGCAAAACAGCTCCAACTAGAGACCGGATACATTGATGCAAGACCGCTTACCACCAGATCGACGAACCTCTTGCAACGCACGGCCGGACGGGTCAAACCGGTGGCATTCTCGACTCTTTCTTCATCCGCGGCTTTCCGATCGGGGAGGGAAATGTCGGAGAAATTGCCTTCAACGGTGTCTATGGCGTTGCACCGAACTATCGTGTGTTCACCGATTACGTCGAACGCATCGAAATCATCAAAGGTCCGACTGCGCTGCTTTATGGAATGGCCCCAAACAGCAGCGTCGGGGGCACCATCAACATCGTTCCAAAACGTGCTGGGGATGTCGATCTCACACGGGTTACGACCGACTACGCGACGAACTCCCAGTTCGGCACGCACCTCGACGTGAGTCGACGGTTCGGTGATAACCGCGAATTTGGCATTCGTGTCAATGGCAGCTATCACAATGGCGATACACCGCTGGATAACCAGAGCCGGGAGGCGCATGTCGGCGCCGCGGCGTTCGACTATCGCGGCGAGAAATTCAGAGCTTCGCTCGACTTCATCGATCAGGAAGAAAAGTTCGACGCGCCCACGAGGCCGTTTCTGGTCGCAACAGGCGTAGCTGTCCCGACCGCGCCGGCTGGGAGGCGCAATGTCACGCAGGCCTGGGAATGGGCCACGGTTCATGACAACTCGCTGCTGGCGCGCGCCGAATACGATGTGACGGATTCAGTGACGGTGTTCGCCGACGGCGGCGGTGGCAGGACCCAGGTCGATCGTCTGTTCGGCACGCCGACGATCCTGAACGCGGCCGGCAACACCACGTCGACACCCGGACATTTCAAAATTCGATATCGACAGGAACGTGGCCGACGCCGGCGTACGCGCCCGGTTTGAAACCGGCGCGATCAGTCACGCCGTGAGTTTCCAGGGGAGCTACTACGCAGATCAGATATCACGAGGCTCTTTGTCCGGGACGCCGGTGTTGTCCAACATCTATGCGCCGATCGCCCGTCCCGAGCAGCTCGTTCCCGCTCCCGCGACCGTTCCGAAGCTTTCGGATACAGAATTGACCGGACTGGCGTTGGCCGACACTTTGTCGGTTTTCCAGGAGCGTCTTCAGCTGACCGTTGGCGTGCGGCAGCAGGGGGTCAGATCCAACAATTTCAGCACCACGGGATCGGTCGCTTCCTCCTATGACCAAACGGCGCTCACGCCGATGGTCGGCCTCGTCGTCAAGCCCTGGAGCAACGTTTCGTTGTATGCCAACTATATCGAAGGGCTCAGCAAAGGCGACATCGCACCGACGACTGCGAGCAATCAAGGAGAAGTTCTTGCGCCCTACTTCAGCAGGCAGCAGGAGGCAGGCGTCAAGATCGATTTCGGAATGCTGGCCACCACGATCAGCGTGTTCGAGATCACCAAGCCGTCGGGACAGTCGGGTGTCGACAAGGTCTTCCGGGCCGACGCCGAACAGCGCAATCGCGGCTTGGAGTTCACCGTGTTCGGAGAGGTGCAGCCGGGTATTCGAGTCCTTGGCGGCGTGACGCTGATCGACCCCGAGCTGACAAAGTCGAGCACGCCAGCCAATCTCGGCAAGACGCCGATCGGTGTGCCTCAGGTGCAAGCCAATTTGTCTGCCGAATGGGACACGCCGTTCGCACCTGGACTGACGCTGGTCGCAAACACCGTCTATACGGGACACCAATATCTGGATGCAGCGAACACGCAACTTGTTCCGGCCTGGACGAGGCTCGACCTCGGGGCCCGCTACAACACGCGGTTCAACAACCGGCCGGTCACGCTTAGGGCCCTGGTCCAGAACGTGTTCGATACGAATTATTGGGCGGGCGTGGCGAGCTTCTCTGCATTGTCGCAAGGCGCGCCGCAAGCCCTGCTGTTGTCGATGTCGACCGATTTCTGAACCAGTCGGCTTTGGCGCGTGCAGTGACGAGGTTGGGCGCGCCGAACGTCATCGAGGCCAGCTGCGGAGCTACGATCACGCGCAGACTGCGGGTGCTCTGAATGGACGAAAGAATCAGGGCGCCACGACGAGACGGCTCCGCGCCCGCCCGTTCGGGAATGCTGCCCGGGCGCGCGCGGCACGCGCTCCGATGGGCTCACCGATGGCTCGGATTGATCGGTGGCATCGTCGTGGTGCTGATAGGTCTCACGGGAAGCTTCATCGTGTTCTATCGGGAGATCGATGTTGCTCTGAATCCGGCGCTTTACGCCCCCGCTGACTGGGAACAAAAGGTCACATTGACGGAAGTGATGCGCGCCGCCGCAGCAGCGGATCCCGCGCCGATTGCCACGATCCTGGCGCCGGATCGGATCTGGCCCGTCTGGGTCGTGATACATGCGCACCAAACCGCGACAGGCCGCTACCCCAATCGTTGGACGACCATGGTCGATCCTTCGAACGGGAAGGTGCTCGGGCGGCGTGACTACGTCAACGCGTTCGCCCTCAAGATTTATCGTCTCCACTACACGCTGCTGCTCTATGAGTGGTGGGGCAACGAGCTGGTCGGCGTGGCCGGGTTCATGCTGCTCGGTTTGGCCATGTCGGGCCTATTCCTGTGGTGGCCGAGGCCGGGTCGCTTCTGGCGATCGGTATCGGTGCGCAAGGACGTTTCGCTGCTTCGATTTGCTTTCAACGTTCATGGCGCAGCCGGCTTTTGGGCGCTGTTCGCGCTGTTGATGATCTCAATCACCGGCGTCGGGATCATTTTTCCCGGCATGATACGGCCTGTCGTTGGCCTTCTCTCGCAACCGACGCCTGATCCCTCGCCGCGGATCGAAATGCCGTCTCCGATCGGGACGCCGCTGCTCCCGGCCGATGCGATCGTGCGAATCGCACAAGCGGCCAAGCCTGGCGTGGCCATCGCTATGTTCAACCCGCCAACCGCAACGCGCAGCACCTGGCGCGTGCAGTTCCGTCCCGACGGCGCTGATCCCGCCGTACGGGCACGGGGGGCGATCTGGCTTGATCCATGGAGTGGCGCAGTGGTGCATGACCGCACTCCAGGCACCATGTCGATAGGCGACCGCTATTTGGCCGAACAGCTCTGGCTCCATAACGGCGCGGCGTTCGGACTCGTGGGACGCCTGGTGGTTTTCACAGTCGGCTTCGCGCCTCTCGTCCTGTTCATCAGCGGCGTGATCATGTGGCTTAAGAGACGTCCGGGGAGGATTAGGACCGGATAGTTGTTTTTAGCGCCTCACGACCGAGCCGGCGCGGCCGATCAGGCGGGCGAGCTGGCGGAAGCGGCTGCCGACGCGGTCGGCGACGAGATCGCCGAGGCGGTGCTCGAACACCAGCACCAACTTGCGGCTCCCGCTGCGGAAATGCGTGGCAGGCAAGACGCCCGGCCGCGCCGCCGAGATCAGATGCGCGACGCGGAAGGCCGCCCCCAGCAGACGGGCGCGTTCGAGCTGCGCCGGCGTCAGCAGCTCTTGCATCGCCACCGGCGGCTGGTTTTCCTCGCTCAGCCCCGCATAGCGATAGAACACCGACAGGCCGACAAAGGCGCGCTCGATGTGGGTGATAGCGCCGAAATTGCCGTTGACGACCAGGCTCAGCGTCTGCTCGCCGCGATGGTCGGGATGCACGCGCCAGCCGATGTCGGAGAGCAGGCAGGCGGCGTGGCGTAAGCGGCGGTCCTCTTCGGTCTCACGCAGCTTCACCACGCGCGCGAGACGGTCGGTCCAGGCGATCAGCTCGCGGGCGTGGCGTGCCGAGCGCGACAGCAGCTGATTGAGCTCTTCCGCCGCGCAGATCAATCCGTCCTTGCTGCGCTCGGTCTCCGATAACTTCTCGTGCAGCAGGCCCTCGCGCACGCCGAAGGTCGAGAACACGATGGTCTTCGGTTTTGCCACACGGATGATGTGCTCGAGCACCAGCGCGGCATAGGTGAGGAGAGGGCGGCGCGCGTCGGCGACGATCTCGATGTCGGCCAGCATGTCGGCGGCCGCGAGACGGCGCAGACGGCGCGAAAAGTCGAGCGCCTCGGCGGCCGAAATCGAATAGCCGTGCATCACCTGGAGCGGATAGCCGCTCTGGATGATGTGGATGCGGGCAAGCGCGCGCCAGGTGCCGCCGACCGCATAGAAGGCGCGGCCGCTGCCCGCCTTGAGCTGCGGCACATCGTCGAGCGCCTCGCGGACGATGCGGTCGGCCCGCTTCAGCGATTTGTGGGCGAGGTCCTGGAGTGCCAGGCCGCCCAGCGGCAGCGTCACGCCGCTGCGCACGCTGTTCCTGCGCACGTCGATCAGTTCGAGCGAGCCGCCTCCGAGATCGCCGACGATGCCGTCGGGATAGTGAATCCCCGAGATCACGCCGAGCGCCGACAGCCGCGCCTCGCGCGGCCCGGACAAGATCTCGATCTTGACGGCGCAAATGCGTTCGGCTTTGGCGATGAAGTCGGGGCCGTTGGAGGCGTCACGGCACGCCGCAGTGGCGATTGCGAACACGCGCCCCACCTGCATCACCCGGCACAGCGCGCGGAATCGCTTCAGCGAGGTCAGCGCCTTGTCGACGGCATCCGGCGCAAGCAGGCCCGTGCTCTGCACCTCGCGGCCGAGGCCGCACAGCGTCTTCTCGTTGAAGATCGGAATCAGGCTCCGCGCCAGCGCCTCGTAGACGACGAGACGCACCGAGTTGGAGCCGATATCGATGACAGCGACGCTTGAGCCGCGCTCGCGCGGCCTCGTCACGTCAGAAATCCCCGATCAGGGCTGATGACGTTCGTTCCGGCGCGTGAGACGGCGCGGCGAGGATTCCTTGAGCGACTTTCCACGGCCAGACAGACTCGGATTTGTCATGAAGTAGTTGTGGACGTTGAAAGGCTCCTCGCCCTTCGCGGTCTTCATACGCGTTGAGGACCCGTCCGGCAACAATTGCCAGCTCTGCTCATTGTCCTTCAGGTTCGCGACCATGATCTGTTCGAGAACCTGCTGATGCACCGTGGGATTTTGCAACGGACACAGCACCTCGACGCGGCGGTCGAGGTTGCGCGGCATCATGTCGGCGGACGAGATATACACAGCCGCTTTCGCGCTCGGCAGGCCCTGGCCCATGCCGAAGCAGTAGATTCGGCCGTGTTCCAGGAAGCGTCCGATGATCGACTTGACGCGGATGTTTTCCGACAGGCCCGGAATGCCAGGCCGCAGGCAGCAGATGCCTCGCACCACGAGCTCGACCTGGACGCCGGCCTGTGACGCTTCGTAGAGCGCGTCGATGATGTCGGGGTCGACCAGCGCATTCATCTTCATCCAGACCGCGCCCGGCTTGCCGTGCCGGGCATGCTCGGTCTCGCCCTGGATGTGCTGGATGATGCGCTTGCGCAGGGTCAGCGGCGACACCGCCATCTTTTCGAGATCGCTTGGCGCCGCATAGCCGGTGATGAAGTTGAACACGCGCGCGGCGTCGCGGCCGATGGTCGGCTCCGAGGTGAAGTAGGAGAGGTCGGTGTAGATGCGCGCGGTCACCGGGTGATAGTTGCCGGTGCCGGTATGGACATAGGTGGTGAGGCTGCCACCTTCGCGGCGCACCACCATCGACAGCTTGGCGTGGGTCTTGAGTTCGAGGAAGCCGTAGACCACCTGGACGCCGGCGCGTTCGAGGTCGCGCGCCCAGCGGATGTTGGCCTCTTCGTCGAATCGCGCCTTCAGCTCGATCAGCGCGGTGACCGACTTGCCGGCTTCCGCGGCTTCCGCGAGCGCACGCACGATCGGCGAGTTGTTGGAGGTGCGGTAGAGCGTTTGCTTGATCGCGACGACGTCCGGATCGCGCGTGGCCTGCTGGAGGAACTGCACCACCACATCGAAGGATTCGTAGGGGTGATGGACGACCAAGTCCTTCTGCCGGATCGCGGCAAAAATGTCGCCGCCGTGCTCGCGCACGCGCTCGGGATGGCGTGGCACGTAAGGCGTGAATTCGAGGTCGGGCCGGTCGAGGCGGGTGAGCTGGGACAGCTCGTTCATGGCGAGCACGCCGTCGACCAGAAACACCTCGTCGTCAGCGGCCGACAGCGCGTGCTGCACGAAGCTGCGCAGCTGCTCCGGCATCTTGGCGTCGATCTCGAGCCGGATCACCGAACCGCGGCGACGACGCTTCAGCGCGGTCTCGAACAGGCGGACGAGGTCTTCGGCTTCTTCCTCGATTTCCAGCTCGGAGTCGCGGATGATGCGGAAGGCGCCCTGGCCGTGCAGGTTGTAGCCGGGGAATAGGCGATTGATGAACAGGGCAGTCGCTTGCTCCAGGGTGATTAGCCGCACCGTGCCGTCGGCCGGCAGGCGGATGAAGCGGTCGATCTTGCCGGGCATGCGGATCAGCGCGTTCATTTGCTTGCCGTCGGCGGCGCGCGTGAGCTGGAGCGCGATGGTGAAGCCGAGGCTCGGAATGAACGGGAAGGGATGGGCCGGGTCGATCGCGAGCGGCGTCAGCAGCGGGAACACGTTGGCGAGGAAGTAGTCCTCGATCCAGGTCCGCTCCGCCTTAGTGACCTCCTTGCCGTCCACCAGGACGATGCCGACGTCGGCCAGCGAGCCGCGCAGGCCGCGCCAGATCGCCTGCTGGTCGGAGGCCAGCTTGGAGACAGTCTGGTTGATCAGGGCGAGCTGCTCGGACGGGGTCAAGCCGTCCGGGCTGCGCTCGGCAATACCCTCGCGCACCTGGGCCTTGATGCCGGCGACGCGGACCATGAAGAATTCGTCGAGATTATTCGCCGAAATCGACAGGAATCGCACCCGCTCCAGCACGGGGTGGCTGGGATTGACCGATTCCTCCAGGACGCGCCGGTTGAAATGCAGCCACGATAGCTCGCGGTTGATGAACCGCTCGGGGCTCGAAGCGATCGTCGGCTGGCCTTCGAATTCTTGAGTTTTTTCTTTAATTTCAATGACTTGCGCAGAGTCCATCAGAAGCCGATCCATCCTGTTTCGCCTCACTTTGCGACTTATGCGCAAAACCGGCGCGAGCATGTGTGAGTGCGATGACGTTTCGATGACATTGACGTTCCGCCGGCGCGCCGCGTCAAGCGCTGTGGATGGGGAGCCGACTCAGGCGTCGCGCAGCAGCTCGGCGGCGAGCGCCCGGGTGACGGGACGGCCGAGCCGCAGCGCCTCGCTGTCGAGCAATTCCACAGCCTGGCGGGCGGCTGCTGAGGACCGCTCGAGGCGGGTGGTGAGGTAGCTGACCACGGTCTCGTCAACGGCGAGCTGGCGGTCGGCGCAGAACTTGACGATCAGGCCGCGGAACAGCTGGTCGTCTGGCGGCAACAGCGAGACCACGGGAACAGCCCGCAACCGGGAGCGCAGGTCGCGCAGTTCGATGTCGAGGGCAGCAGGCACCTCGCGTCCGGTGAAGAGGACGTAGGCGCCGTCTTCACGCGCGAGGTTCATCAGATGGAAGACGGCGCGCTCGTCGAATTCCTTTGCCTTGAGATCCTCGACCACCAAGGCGCCGGTCGCGAGCGCGCCGGGCACGCTCGCGGGGATCAGCGCATTCGCCGTGGTCGAGCGGGCGCCGGCGTCCTCGGCCCAGATCGCTCCGAGATGGCTCTTGCCGCTTCCTTCGGGGCCGGCCAGCCACATGATCCGGTTCGGCCATTCCGGCCAACTGTCGATCAGGCCGAGACCGGCCGCATTGGCGGGACCTTCGAGGAAATTGTCCCGGCTCAGGCTTTCCGCATGCGGAAGTGAAAACGCCAATTGTCGGGGATGAACGCGGCCTGCCACGCTTGCTTTGCTCCATGCCGGACGGCCGGCTTCAGTTGAAAGAGTAGACGTATCGAGCGCGAGTTGGCCTTTTGCGGGGGCTTATCCCGGCTCATTTGCCTTCGATGGTGCTCATGTGCCGCAGCCACTCAACGAGATAGAGCGACACGGAGGAGAGCGTGAAGACGGTGACGAGGCTCATTAGAATTATATCATAGGGCTGCGCCTTGAAGCCGAACGCAAGCGCGGCCAATACCAGCGCCGCGAAGGCCACCTGGGCCACAGTGTTGAGCTTGGACACCTTCGACGGCTTCATCTCGACCGGCTTGTCGAATAGCCAGGAGACGATCACGGCCGCCACGATCATGATGTCCCGCGACACCACCAGGATCACGATCCAGCGCGGAATCGCGCCCCAGATGCCGAGCGCCATGTAGATCGAGACCAACAGCGCCTTGTCCGCAAGCGGGTCGAGCAGGGCGCCGAGCTCGCTCGTCATGTTGAACCGCTTGGCGAGGAAGCCGTCGACGGCATCGCTTATGCCGGCGATCAGGAAGACGGCGAACGCCACCTCCATTTGGCTCGACACGATGGCCCAGACAATAATCGGGACCAGCATGATGCGGCCCAGGGTAATGATGTTCGGAATACTCACGCGGCGCTTCCCGGCACCCGGCCTGACCTCGAATCCGGCCCGTTTGAAGGCCGAACCGGTTGATATCTACATAGTATAGGGCAGCGCGCCATGCGAGCCATTGCGTGTCCCCGGAATTCGACGTAACCAGCCGCAAACCCACTGGAAATCGGGCATGACCGACCGCAAAAACGGCCTCACTTACGCCGATTCAGGCGTCGATATCGATGCGGGCAACCGCCTGGTCGACCTGATCAAGCCGATGGTGCGCGCCACCGCACGCGCGGGTGCCGACGCCGAGATCGGCGGCTTTGGCGGCCTGTTCGACCTCAAAGCGGCCGGTTTCAAGGATCCCATCCTGGTCGCCGCGACCGATGGCGTGGGCACCAAGGTCAAGATCGCGATCGAGACCGGCCTTCATGGCGGCATCGGCATCGACCTCGTCGCCATGAGCGTCAACGACCTCGTGGTGCAGGGCGCCGAGCCGCTGTTCTTCCTGGATTATTTTGCCTGCGGCAAGCTCGATCCGGAGGCGACCGCTGCGATCGTCGCGGGCGTTGCCGAGGGATGCCGGGAATCGGGCTGTGCCCTGATCGGCGGCGAGACTGCCGAAATGCCCGGCCTCTACAAGGATGGCGATTATGACCTCGGCGGCTTTGCCGTCGGCGCCGCCGAGCGGGGCACGCTGCTGCCGCGCAGGGACATCGCCGCGGGCGACGCCGTGATCGGGCTGGCCTCGTCGGGCGTGCATTCCAACGGCTTCTCGCTGGTGCGAAAGATCGTCGAGCGGTCCGGCCTCGGCTTCGCCGCACAGGCCCCGTTTGCGCCGGTCATGACGCTCGGCGGTGCGCTGCTGACGCCGACACGGCTCTACGTCAGGTCCTGCCTGCGCGCCATCCGCGAGACCGGTGCGGTCAAGGGCCTCGCCCACATCACCGGCGGCGGCTTCACCGACAACATTCCGCGCGTGCTGCCAAAGCACCTCGGCGTCGGCATCGATCTGTCGCGCCTGCCGGTGCTTCCGGTGTTCAAATGGCTGGCCGCACAGGCCGGCATCGCTGAACTCGAAATGCTGCGCACCTTCAATTGCGGTATCGGCATGATCGCAATCGTCGAGCCGGATAAGGTCGACCAGGTGGTGCAGGTCTTTGCCGACGCGGGCGAGACGGTCGCCGTGCTTGGCCAGGTGGTCCCGGCCGAGGGCGACCATCGCGTCGTCTATAACGGCAACCTCGATCTGGCCCTGTAACCCATGAAGCGCCGCGTCGCCATCCTGATTTCGGGCCGGGGCTCCAACATGGCTGCGCTGATCAAGGGCGCGGCCGCCACGGATTTCCCAGCGGAGATTGCGCTCGTGATCTCGAACAAGGCCGATGCGCCGGGACTCGAAAGGGCCAGGACGAGCGGGGTGAAGACACTGGTGATCGAAAGCAAGCCGTTCAGCAAGGACCGCGCCGCCTTCGAGGCGGTGCTGCAAGCCGCGCTCGATCAGCACGGCATCGAGCTGATTTGCCTGGGCGGCTTCATGCGCCTGTTTACGGCCGAATTCACCAAATCCTGGTACGGCCGGATGCTTAACATCCATCCGTCGCTGTTGCCGTCCTTCCCGGGACTCGACCCGCACGGCCAGGCCTTGCGCGCCGGCGTCAAGCTGTCTGGCGCGACGGTTCACTTCGTCATCCCCGAGACCGATGCCGGCCCAATCGTGATGCAGGGCGCGGTACCGGTCAGCGATAACGACACGGCCGATACGCTCTCGGAGCGCATCCTCGAAGTCGAGCACCGCATCTATCCCGAAGCGCTGCGGCTGCTCGCCACCGGCAAGGTCCGGATCGAGGGCGATGTCTGCAAGATCGCGGGAAGCGGGCCGTCGGAGAACTTTTTGATTTCGCCTGTGGTGAGCTGAGGCGCGCTAGTGCGTGTCGCAGGATCGCACAAACAAAACCCCCGGCAGAGCCGGGGGCAACGTCATGATCTCTCGCGTGTAAGGTGAGAGAAATCAGGAGACCTTGAGGTTTTCCGCGGACGCTTTGCCGCGGTTCTCCACGAGGTCGTATTCAACCACCTGATTTTCATTAAGGGTGGAGAGTCCGGCGCGCTCGACGGCAGAGATGTGGACGAACACGTCCTTGTCGCTGCCGTTCGGCTTGATGAACCCATAGCCCTTGGTCGGGTTGAACCATTTGACGGTGCCCTTTTGCGGCATCCTCAGTCTCCTCCGCTAGATATAAAAAAGACGCGGCCGCTTTTCGCGTGCCACGCCACAAACGGGCTTCCGGAAGTCTGTTCGAGTCTTGAGTCTCAATGTCGCGAAACGCACAGCCGAGCGCCAATTACGATTGTGTCCGATATTGCAACATGAAAATCGCGCGTTAGCAAGCCGTACGCGAATTTCAAGACCAGGTAGCCGCATCGAGCTGCAATTTGCGACCTGTGGCAGCGGAACCACAATCGAGGGCAATCGCCGTTACCTGGGGGCTTCAACCGATTGACGCTCCCTGCCGGTTCAGCACAAATCGCCGCACGCGCCGCTAGCGCGTGTTGCATTTTTGCGCCCCGCCTTTTGCTTCAGGATTTGTCGTCATGTGCTGCCCATCGCAGCCCTCCGGGACACGGCCAACGATCAGGCTGGACCGCGTCCGCCGGATCACGACGGCGGTCGCGATGGCCTTTGCGTTGCCCGTGACGATGTCGGCAGCGACGCCGGGCTTCGCGCAAAGTCCGTTACCGTCCCCCACGCCCACGCCCACGCCGTCACCGACCCCGACCCCGATGCCGACGCCGACCTCGTCCTCGGCCAATTACGACCGGTCGGCCGGTAACGCCACGCTCAATCTCGGTTCGGGATTTTTGGAGCGGCTCGGCAACCAGGCATCGGGCGGCTTCAATCGAGCATTCCGCACCAACCCGGGCGGTGGCGGCGCGTCCGAGAGCACGGAGGATCCGCGCTACCGCACCTGGTTCGAGGGCTACGGCGTCTCGGTCCGGTCCGATGCGCAGGGTGATTTCGTCGGCGACAAGCGCAAGACCTTTGGCGGCGTCGCCGGCTTTGGCGCGCGGCTGGCGCCGGGCGTCAACATCGGCTTTTCCATCGACCAGAGCCGCACCGACATCCACGTGCCGCTCGCGCTCCAGTCGGCAACGCTCGACCTGACCCAGCTCGGCTTCAACGGCTCCGTAGACAAGGGGCCGTGGACCTGGGCTTTCGCGGTGGTGCACGGTTTCGGCAAGGTGCGTTCCAGCCGGGACACCGGCTTTGGTCTGGCGACGGCGGGCTATCGTGCGTCGATCGACGGCGCGCTGACCGAGATCAGCTATTACTGGACCAAGGATCAGATGCGGATCGTGCCAAAGGGAGCGCTCGAATATGTCCGCGCCACCGGCGCGGCATTCCAGGAGACTGGCGGACTTGATCCGTTGAACGTCGGCTCGACTGCGCTCTCTCGTGCGCGCGTCATGATCGGAGCCGAGATCGGGCGTTACTTCATCTTCGACCGGAAGATTCTGGACTTGTCAGCCTATGGCAAGTTCGTCGACAATTTCTATCAGGACCTGGGCGCGATCGAGGTCAGCCTGGGAACCGAGAGCATCGTGGTGCCCGGCATCGGCGAGAGCCGCTACGGCATGGATGCCGGCGCCTCGGCCTCGCTCAGCCTGACCAGCACCGCGCGGCTCTACGTCAATTACGACGCCAAGTTCCGCAACGAGCTGAGGTCGCATCAGGGCACGGTCGGTTTCGAATACCGGTGGTGAGGCGAAGCTCTCCTTACACCGGCGTCGCAGCAACATACCCGGTCAGGCCAAAGCCATCGCGCGCGGCCGTCATCATCGGCACCAGCGCGTCCGGATGGATGAACTCGTCGCGGAAGCAGGGATAGGTCTTGGGATCGAAGATCTTCTTCAGCCACTCGAGCACGATCTTGTGGCGCTCGGAGGCGCGAAACTCCTTGTGATAGGTGAGCCAGAGATCGGCGTGGTGGCTGACGCCGAGATCGACCGCAACGAGCGAGGCGCCGAGCGCGATCGACACCGTTGGCAGGAAGCCAATGCCGGCGCCGCGCTCGACCGCATAGAGTGCGCCCACCGAGGAGTTGGTCTTGATCCCGACGATGCCTTCGAGCGATGTCAGTCCGAGGATGCGGGCATAGGCGGTGTCGTCGACCTGCGGCGCCGTCTGCTTCACGATCCTGTGGTTCTTCAGTTCGGCAAGCGTCGCCGGCACGCCGTAGAGGGTTTCGTACTCCTTGGAGACGAAGGGATAGATGTGGAGACGACCGAGCTTGGCGACGATAAGATCGGGATTGGTGGGCGGCTCGAGCTGGATGGCGATATCTGATTCCAGGCGCGCGACGTCGGCCTGCTCCATGGCGCAGCGCAGATCGACGGCGATCTTGCGGTAGGTCTTCTGGAAGTCGATCAGCCGCGGCAGGATCCAGAAATTGCCGGGGCCTTCCGTCACCGCGATGCGCACGGTGCCGGCCGTATCGTTCGAGGAGCGCGAGGCGCGGCGAAACACGTTGAAGGCGTGACGCTCCATGTGCGCGACGTCGGCAATCATCGCCGTGCCTTCGTCGCTGAGCGTCAGTCCGCTCTGGTCGCGCAGGAACAGCTTGCAGCCGATGCTTTCTTCGAGCCGGTCGATGCGGCGCATCAGGGTGGTGCTGGTCTGTCCGAGCTCCTCGGCGGCGTTGCGGAAACTTTTATATTTTGCGCACGCTAAAAACAGTTTCAAATCGTCCCAGGACGCGCCAAGGGTTTCTTCATGGTGCTGCATCATCGCAGCACCCCGGTGCAATTGTTGCTGCATACTCCTGATCCCCAACCGCTAAGCTCCTCGGCAAAGCGGGGCACGAAAGCGTCAAACGATAGAGGGGCGGCATGGGTATGGAAAGAGGCTGGTTTGCCGCAAGGCATGATTTCGACGCGCTGCCGCTCAGTCCGGACATCGATGTCAGGTGCGCGGCATTTTCCGAAATTGACGCGCTTTCCGAGATGGCCCGCCGCCTGGTGCCGGGGGTGCAGCTCGGGACGGCGGAGCTTGCAAGATACTTCATCTTCGATCCCCAGAGCATCCTGACCTTCAGTCGGAGGGGCGATCTGCTTGGCGGCATGGCCTTTTTGTTTCTGAACGATCGCGGACACGATGCGCTGCTGCTCGACGAGATCTGCCTGACCGCGCCCGAGACCCGCTATCTCGCGTCCGCGACAGAGGAGATTGCCGCTGTTTACATCTGGGCGATCGCGGCGACCGGGCGCGGCGTCGCCGGTCTCGGCAAGGCGGCTGCGCATCTGCGCCAGGCGCGGTTTCGCAGCGCCGATTGCTATGCGCAGCCTTCGACCGCGGCCGGACGCGACATCATGAGGGCGACCGGCTTCGAACCGGTGCCGAGTTTCCAACCCGACCTCTGGTGTTACGAACGGCCCTGGAACCGGCGGCCGATGCGCTTGCCGGGCTCCATCATCCAAGCAAGGAGTTTTGCAGATGCACGGCACTAGAATTCCTCTCGCCAAGCCGGACTCCCGCGCCATCAGCATCAGGATTGCGCGCGATCCCAGCGATCTCATGCTCGTCACCGCCATCCGCTCCGCGGTCTATCTCGCAGAGCAGGATTGTCCGTTCGACGAGGAGTTTGACGGCAACGACATGGTGGCCGCGCATTTCATCGGCTTCGTCGGCAACGAGCCTGCGGGCTGCCTGCGGGTGCGCTTCTTCGGCGATTTCGCCAAGGTGGAGCGGCTCGCGGTGCGCCATCAATATCGGCGCTCGCGCGTCTCGTTCAAGCTGGTGCAGGCGAGCGTCGATTACGTGAAGCGCAAGGGGTTCCGCAAGATTTACGGCCAGGCCCAGGACCGACTGGTCGACTTCTGGGCCCATTTCGGCGCCAAACCGCTCGGCCACAACCGCAAGATCACCTTCTCCGATTTCTCCTACACGGAAATGGTGCTGGAGATCGAGCCGGGACCTGACGCGATCACGCTGGACAGCGATCCCTATGTGATCATCCGCCCCGAGGGCGATTGGGACCGGCCGGGGGTGCTCGATGCCTCGGCGGGACGGGCCGTGACGTCACCGTCGAGGGACGTCGCGCTCGCCGGTCGTTGAAACTGGTGCAGCCGCGCGCAAGATAATGCTGGTTTCCGTTCACGACGATCCGCCAATCCTGGTCTGCGCGGATCTCCAGGTCGAATATCTGACCCAGGGGCGTCGCCACGTCATCCTCGACGGCGACGCCGCCATGTCGCGTTGCCTGGAGCTGCTGACGCTGTGGCGCGACCGTCTCTGGCCGGTCATGCATTTGAAGCGCATCGCGCAGGCGGCGTGGTTCAATCCGGCATCGAGGCTGACCGATTGGATTGCCGAGGCGAAGCCGCGGCCGGGTGAGATGACGTTCGAGCACCCGCTGCCGTCGGCCTACAGCTCGCCGCGGTTCGTGGACTACATGTCCAATATCCGTAACGCGCGCTGCGTGCTGACGGGCTTTTCCCTGGATGAGACCATTCTGGCGACGGTGGTCGAGGGGTTTCACCGCAGCCATCGCTACCAAGTCGTCGGCGACGCCGTGGCGTGCCGGCAGCCCAATGCGGGCGATCCGGCCGCCTACAAGCAGGCAGTGGTGAATGTCATCGGCAATTTTGCTACAATTCATTCCAGCGCCGAACTGATCAAGACCAGCGGCGCCGTCGCGGTGTAGGCGGACGCGATCGGCGGATGGATAGGGTGGTACATTGTCGCGGGGAGAAGAGTTGAAGGAATTGGCGGCCGACCTGTCGCACGCAGTCGAGAGGGCGCGCCGTGTCGGCCTGCCCACGACTGTCTATCTGCTTGCAATGGCACTGGTCGAGGTGAGGGAAGCCGCTGACGCCGCCGACGGCGAGGATGACGACGGCGCAGCCTGAGGCCGAACCCGAGTCTGAACCTCAGTCCTGGCCTCACGAGTGCCGCTTTGTGCAACGCTGCTGGGCGTTTGCTGCCGACGAATTGGCGTTGCAACTTGTCCACTCTCGCAATAGCCAAGTGATGACGCCGGCTACGTGACGACTTAAGGATCCCCGCAAATGTCCATGCTGCCCAATTCGCAAGAGGCCCGGGATGTGGCCTACCAGCTCCATCCCTACACCAACGCGCGCACCCACCAGCAGGCAGGTCCGCTGGTGATCGAGCGCGGCGAAGGGCCCTACGTGTTCGACGCGTCGGGCAAGCGCTATTTCGAGGCGATGGCAGGGCTGTGGAGCGTCGGGCTCGGTTTCAACGAGAAGCGGCTCGTCGAGGCAGCGCACCGGCAGATGCAGGCGCTGCCGTTCTATCATACGTTCTCCGCGAAATCGCACGGCCCCTCGATCGATCTCGCCGAGAAGCTGGTGGCGCTGGCGCCGGTTCCGATGAGCAAGGTGTTCTTCACCAATTCCGGCTCGGAGGCCAACGATACCGTCCTGAAGCTGATCGCCTATCGCTCCAATGCGCTCGGCCAGCCGCAGCGCAAGAAGGTGATCAGCCGCATGCGCGCCTATCATGGCGTCACCATCGCGTCGGCAAGCCTCACCGGCCTGCCGAACAACCACCGCTCGTTCGACCTGCCGCTGCCGAACATCCTGCACACGGGCTCGCCCCATTTCTACAAGGACGGCGCGCC
This sequence comes from Bradyrhizobium sp. 142, assembly GCF_023074015.1. Taxonomy (NCBI): domain Bacteria; kingdom Pseudomonadati; phylum Pseudomonadota; class Alphaproteobacteria; order Hyphomicrobiales; family Nitrobacteraceae; genus Bradyrhizobium; species Bradyrhizobium sp. 142. The sequence continues at coordinate 28,074 of NZ_JADPKQ010000144.1, read as the reverse complement.
GGGCGAGAGCGAGGAAGCGTTCGCGACTCGGCGGGCCGAGGAGCTCGACGCGCTGATCCAGAAGGAAGGGCCTGACACGATCGCGGCCTTCTTCGGCGAGCCGGTGATGGGCGCGGGCGGCGTCATCGTGCCGCCGGCGACCTATTGGGACAAGATCCAGAAGGTCTTGAACAAGTACGACATTCTGCTGATCGCCGACGAGGTGATCTGCGGCTTCGGCCGCACCGGCAAGATGTTCGGCTGCGAGACCTACGGGATCAGGCCCGATGCGATCGTCGTCTCCAAGCAGATCACGTCGAGCTATTTTCCGCTGTCGGCGATCCTTCTGAACGACCGCATGTTCGAGCCGATCGCGGACGAGAGCAACAAAATCGGTGTGCTCGGCCACGGCTTCACCGCGGGCGGCCATCCCGTCGGCTCGGCCATTGCGCTGGAGAACCTCAAGATCATCGAGGAGCGCGGCCTGGTCGCGCATGCCGCCGAGCTCGGTGCTTACATGCAAGGCAGACTGCGCGATCTCGCCAGCCATCCGCTGGTAGGCGAGGTCCGCGGCGTCGGCATGATCGCAGCCATCGAGCTCGTCCTCGACAAGCAGCGCAAGATCGCGGCGGCGACGCCGGGTGCCGTCGGCGGCATCGCCAGCCGCCTGCTCCAGGAGCGCGGCGTGATCTCGCGCAACATGTTAGATGCCATCGCGATCTGCCCGCCGCTGATCGTCACCAAGGCTCAAGTCGACGACCTCGTCGCCGCGATCGCCGGCGTGCTGGACGATATGAAGGGCGATGTGGCCAAGCTGACCCCGGCGTAAATGCGCGGACCAATTCCACCGTCACCCTGAGGCGTGAGTCAGCGGCGCAAATGCGCCGCTGGGCGAGCCTCGAAGGGCGACGGCCCGACTGGTAGCGACAGAGGCCGTTCATCCTTCGAGGTTCGCCACGCAGCGCTTGGCGCGCTACATGGCTCACACACCTCCAGCGACAGCGGCTTTGCCGCTGCGCGGGGATGACGTGCAACATTGTATTCGCGTTGGCAGTCAGCCGCGCCTTACGCCCGCTCGACCCCGATCACGCGACCCCTTTCGATCGCCAATGCCAGCCCGCCGCGCTTGAGTTTGAGGGCGGCCTCGCCGAAGAGCTCGCGGCGCCAGCCGCGCAGGGCCGGCACATCGGCCTCGTCGTCGGCGGCGATCTCCTCGAGATCGTCGACTGTCGCGATCACCTTGCTCGCCACCGCGTGCTTCTCCGCAGTCATCCGCAGCAGCACTTTCAGCAGCTCGACGATGGCTGCGCCGTTGGAATTGTTGCGCGGCTTGTCCAGCTTTGGCAGCGTGGACAAGTCCCGTGCCAGTCCGCGCTCGACCGCCGCGACGATGTCCGCGCCCCATTTGGACTTCTCGAAACCCTTCGGCACCGAGCGCAGATGGGCAAGCTTCTCGATCGTGTTCGGGGCGTGGGTTGCGATGTCGCTGATGGCTTCGTCGCGCAGCACGCGGCCGCGCGGCACGTCGCGGCTCTGCGCCTCCTGCTCGCGCCAGGCCGCGACCTCCATCAGCACCGCGAGGTCCTTCGGCTTGCGCACCCGCGTCTTCAGCCGTTCCCAGGCACGCTCGGGATGGAAGTCGTAGGTCTTGGGCGAGGTCAGGACCTCCATCTCGATCGAGACCCATTCGCTGCGCCGTCGCTTCTTGAGGTCGGCGTCGAGCGCGGCGAACACGTCGCGCAGATGGGTGACGTCGGACACCGCGTAGTGCATCTGCTCCTTGGTCAGCGGCCGGCGCGACCAGTCGGTGAAGCGGTGGGTCTTGTCCGGCCGGTGGCCGGTGACCTTCTCGACGAGTTGGTCGTAGGCGATGCTGTCGCCATAGCCGAGCACCATGGCGGCGACCTGGGTGTCGAACACCGGATGCGGGATGATGCCCGCCTGGTGCCAGATGATCTCGATGTCCTGGCGGGCGGCGTGGAACACTTTGAGCACGCTCTCATTGGCCATCAGCTCGAAGAACGGCTTCAGGTCGATGCCCGCAGCCAAAGTGTCGATGACGATGGCTTCTTCCGCGCTTGCCATCTGCACCACGCACAACAGCGGGTAATAGGTGGTTTCGCGCAGAAACTCGGTATCGACGGTAATGACGGGGTGCTTGGCCAGCCGGCTGCAGGCAGCCGCCAGGTCAGCGGTGGTGGTAATCAAATCCATGAACGGCCCTTGACACGTCTATCAGCCGTTCTGCCGAAAGCGCTGTGATGTCAAGGGGCTCGATGCAAATTCGAGCCCTGCATTTGGGCCGAAATCGTCCTTTTCCAGCGAAATGCTATTCGTAGCGGACCCGCTGCGAGGGTTTTCGGGCGCAGGGAAGCGCCACCACGATTACGCACATGGCGACCATCGCCAGTCCCAGGAACTCGAAAACCAACAAATCCACGGCAAAATCCCCCGAAAGACCGTTAGACTTGTCGGGGGCGCGTTGAGGGTCTGTTAATTGTCGTGGTTACCGGCGGTGGGACCGGCCGGATGGTGGACAGAGGGTTAACGAGGCCCAAATGACATCCGGCCTTAGGTCATGAGCTTCGGCAATGCTGCCGCCAAGACGTCGACGGCCGCGCGAACCTTTGGCTGCATCCGGGGCGAACGGGGCCAGAGCGCGTGGCAGTCGTAGAGGAATTCGGGCTGTCCTTCGAACAGACTGATGAGCGCACCGCTGCGCAGGCGTTCGCGGATCAGCCAGTAAGGCAGCCGGGCGAGGCCCATGCCCTGCGTTGCGGCGTCCGCGATCGCTTCGAGATCGTCGAGCCTGAGCCTTCCGGTCGGCGTCACCTCGCGCGGAGGCTGGGCCTCTCGCGGGAATAGCCACGGCCGCACGCGCCCGGAGCGGCGGTAGATGATTGCCTGGTGCTCGGCCAAATCGTCGATCGATTTCGGCCTGCCGGTGGCGCGCAAGTAGGACCGCGAGCCGCACACCACCATGCGCTGGCGCACGATGCGCCGCGCGATCAGGCCGGATTGGTCATCGAGATCGCCGGTTCGGATCGCGAGATCGTAGCCGGTCTCGACGAAGTTTGCGATCGGATCGCCGAAGGAGAGATCGAGCTCGAGACGCGGATATTTGCGCGCCAGCTTCATCAACAAGGGGGCGATGCAGTGCCGTCCCAGCAGAGCGGGCATGGTCACGCGCAGCCGGCCGCGCGGCTCGGAAAGCGCGTCGGCCGCGACGGCGTCGGCCGCTTCGGCTTCGCTGAGCACGGCCCGGCAGCGCTCGTAATAGACCCGGCCGGCTTCGGTCAGGCTTTGACGCCGGGTGGTGCGGTTGAGGAGGCGGACGCCGAGGCGCTCTTCGAGGAAACGCACATGCTTGCCGACCATTGGTCCTGACATCTCGAAGGCGTCGGCCGCGGCCGCGAACGAGCCGAGATCGACGGCCTTGACGAACACGGCCATGCTGGTCAGGCGGTCCATAATTAGAAACTCCTAGTTTCGACTGTTCGCTCGTCTAGGCGATTTATCCGCTGCGGTGCCGTTGGCATAGCTCCATTCGGTTCATTTGTTTTGGAGTTTTTCCATGCCTCGTGTCGTTCGTTTCCATCAGCATGGCGGTCCCGAAGTGCTGGGTATCGAGACCGTCGATGTGACACCGCCGGGAGGGGGCGAGGTGCAGATCCGCGTCAAGGCGCTGGGGCTGAACCGGGCGGAGGCCCTGTTGCGCTCGGGCACCTATATCGAAACGGCGGCATTTCCCTCAGGGCTTGGCCTTGAGGCCGCTGGTATCGTCGAGGCGGTCGGTGATGGTATGGCAGGCTTTGCGCCGGGCGATGCCGTCAGCATCGTGCCGCCCGTCTCGATGGTGCGATGGCCGGCCTATGGCGAGCTCGTCACCTTTCCGGCCGAACTCGTCGTGAAGCACCCGCCCGGGCTTGGCTTCGAGGCAGCTGCTGCGGTCTGGATGCAATATCTCACGGCGTACGGCGCGCTGGTCGACATTGCAGGCCTCGCGCGAGGGGAGGTCGTCGTCATCACCGCGGCATCGAGCAGTGTCGGGCTCGCGGCAATTCAGATCGCGAACCGGATCGGCGCGGTCCCGATTGCGGTGACGCGCACCTCGGCCAAGCGCCAGGCGTTACGCGACGCGGGTGCCGCTGACGTCGTCGCGTCGGCCGAAGAAGACATCCGATCGCGGCTGGCGGACGTCGCCGGTTCGAACGGCCCTCGCGTGGTCTTCGACGCGGTGGGCGGACCTGCATTTGAGCCGCTCACCGCCGTCATGGCGCCGGGCGGCGTCCTCATCGAGTACGGCGGGCTAAGCCCCGAGCCGACTCCATTTCCGCTCTTCAATGTCCTGACCAAGAGCCTGACACTGCGCGGCTATCTTGTGCACGAGATCGTTCGCGATCCCGCTCGGCTCGCGAAGGCGAAGGCGTTCATCCTCGATGGGCTGTCAGACGGCACATTGATGCCGATCATTGCCCGAACGTTTCCATTCGAGGAGATCGTCGAGGCGCATCGCTTTCTGGAATCGAACACGCAGTTCGGCAAGATCGTGGTAACGATCTGAGATCGTCGTGACGGTCTGAGCGCGCGCGTTCTCGAGAAACGATTTCGACGCCCCGCATCGCGGAGCGCCGAAGTTCGTTTACCGATGCCGCTGCGCCTCAGGGCAGCTTCAGCGACGTTTCCGCGTTGTACGGCTTGAGCAGTTCGTCGGCGGCCTTCTGGGCGGCGACGAGCGCCTCCTTGGGCTGCTTCTTGCCGTTCAGGACCAGCATCACCTCGTCCTCCAGCGTCTTGCGCACCGGCACGGTCTTGTAGGTCGCGAACCACGGCTTGGCGACGTCGAGCTGCTCGACGGCGGTCTTGGCGTCGGGGTTCTTGCTCAGGAATTCGACCATATCAGGCGTCTTGTAGGCGGCCATGTTCGGCGCGAAATAGCCGGTAGCGCGGCTCCACCAGGCGCTCTTCTCGGGCGAGGTCATCCACTTGATCAGCGTCCAGGCGGCCTTCTGCTTGTCAGCCTCCAAGCCAGCCGGAATGATCAGCGAGGCGCCGCCGATCGGCACGGCGTTCCGGACGTTGCGCGGGATGAAGGCGACCTTGTAGGCGAATTTTGCGTTGTCGCGCACATAGGTCAGCGAGCCCGTCGACAGCATCATCATCGCGGCATTGCCGGAGATGAAGGAGGTGCTGACGGCCGGACCGGGCGTCACGCCGGGCGGATGCACCTTGTGCTTGGCGATGAGGTCGTTCCACCAGGTCAGCGCGCCCTGCATCGAGGGCGTGTCGTAATAGACCTCGCCGCCGAACTCCTCGTTGTAGTAGCGCCCGCCATTGGTCATAGTGAGCGTTTCCATCATCCAGCCGCAATAGTCGTAGGCGCAGGGGATGGCGATGCCCCAGCGCGTGACCTTGTCGCCCTCGCGCTTTGTGAGCTTCTTGGCCCAGTCGGTGAGCTCCGCCCAGGTCTGCGGCGGCCTGTTCGGATCGAGGCCGGCTTCCTTGGCCTGATCGGCGTTGATGTAGAGCAGCGGCGTCGAATTGTGGAAGGGCACGCCATAGACCGAGCGGTTGATCACCGCGTTGCCCTGCAGCGCCGGGAAGAACTGGCCGAGGAACTGGTCCTTGCTGGTGCCGTCGGCGGCGATCAGGGAATCCAGGTTGGTCAGCTCGTTCTCGATCTGCATGTCGAGCAGGAAGTTGGCCGACATGATCACGGCGGCCGGCGGCTTGCCGGCCTTGATCGAGGCGCGCGTCTTGATCAGCGTGTCGTCATAGGAGCCGGTGTAGACGGCGATCGCCTTGATCGCGGGATGGGTCTCGTTGAACTCCTTGATCAGCGTGCCCATGTCGCGGGCGAGCTTGCCGTCGACCGGAACGGGGAAGAACAAATCGATCTCGGTCGGGCCTTCGGCCTGCGCCGGGAAGGCGAGGGCGCCTGCTATAGTGCCTGCGATGGCAAGGCCGAGCATGAGCCTGCGGGAAAACAGCATCGAAGAATCTCCTATTTGATGCCTGAGGTGACGAAAGAGCTGATGAAGCGCTTCTGGAAGATCAGGAAGGTGATGAGTAGCGGCGCGATCACCATGAGCGTGCCGGCGGCGATGGTGCCCCAGGCCTGAGTGCCTTCGGCCGTCTTGGTGAACACGGACAGCCCAACCGTGAGCGGACGCTTGTCCGGCGAATTGATCACCATCAGCGGCCACAGGAAGTCGTTCCAGTGGCTGGTCACGGAGATGATGGCGAAGGCCGAGAAGCTCGGCATCGACAGCGGCACGTAGATGTGGCGGATGCGCTGAAACAGGCTGGCGCCATCGATCAGGGCTGCGTCTTCGAGCTCAGTGGGGATGGCTTCAAAAGCCTGGCGCATCAGGAAGGTGCCGAAGGCAGAGGCGAAAAAGGGCATCATCACCCCGGCGAGCGTGTCGTAGAGGCCGAGTTGCGCCACCAGGCTCAAATTCGGCACGATCAGCAGCACCGGAACCAGCATGAGCTGCATCAGGAACAGATAGAAGATCAGCGTCTTGCCGGCGAAGGCGAGGCGCGCGAACGCAAAACCTGCCAGCGTGATCGTGACGAACTGCACCAGCAGGATGCCTGTGCAGATGATGGTGGTGTTGAGGGTGTAGCGCGGGAAGTCGCCGATCTCCCAGGCATCCCTGATGTTGTCGAGCGTGGGCTTCAGGCTCGGCATCAGCTCGGCCATGGTGTTGATGCCGTCCGAAGCGGGCCGCAGCGTCGCCACGCCCATCCACAGGAACGGGATGAGCCAGACGATCGCGAGCAGCACGGTCAGCGCAAAACCGAGCTTTGGCGTGATCTCGCCGCGGGTGGCGAGCGGCGCATCCTTGAACAGTGCGTCGAACAGCCTCATGCCCCGCCCTCACGGTTCGCCATGGTGCGGAAGGAGAGCGCGGTCAGGCCCATCAGCGCCGCCAGCGTCAGCAGCGTCGCCGCCGAGGCCTTGCCGATGTCGTAATGCTCGACCGCCTGCTGGTAGATGTAGAACAGCACGAGATTGGTAGCGTTCGATGGGCCGCCCTGGGTCAAGACGAAGACGTGGTCGACCTGCGTCACCGCATTGAGGGTGGCGATCACCGTGACGAACAGGAAGGTCGGCTTAAGCTCCGGCAGGATGATGTGGCGCAGCCGCTGGAACGGCCCGGCGCCATCGAGATGCGCCGCTTCCATCACGTCCTCGGGCACGGCCTGAAGGCCGGCGAGGAAGAACAGCATGTAGTAGCCGGCATTCTTCCAGATTGTGATGATCATGATCGCGTAAAGTGCGATGTCGGAATTGCCGAGCCAGTTCGGCAGCACCGGAAGCAGCCGGCCGATGTAGTAGTCGAGCAGCCCGACATTGGGCAGGAAGATGAACAGGAACAGCGCAGAGGCCGCGACCATCGGGATGAGCACCGGCAAAAACAGCGCGGCACGCAGCGCGCTGGTCACGGCGTTGGTGCGCGACAGAGCCAGCGCGAACAATAGCGCAAGCGCGATGCTCGGGATCGCCGTGCCGACGGCGTAGATCAGGTTATTGACGACCGCGCCGGTGAAGGCGGAGTCCGCAAGCACCGCGCCGATGTTGTCGAGGCCGACGAAGCGGACCGGCGCCTTCGGCGTAGCGCGCTGGTAGAGCGCGTCGACGAGCACGCGGCCCATCGCGCCATAGGTGAACAGCGCGAGGAAGAACAGCGAGGGCAGCAGCAGCAGATAGGCCGGCAGCGAGGCTTTGAAGCCGGTGGAGAACCGCTTCAGGATGTGGAGCCGCGGCGATACTGATGTCGTGACCGGGAGCGCCGTGGGTTCGGCGAGGCTCATCTCACCGCGCCGTGAAATTGAGCGCATAGTCGCGATCGTTCATTCCCTCAGGCGCCGCAAAGGGAAATCGCAGGCTGGTGTCGAGGAAGTCGTGGCTGTGCACGACCAGGTTCTCCCGATCGATCAGCACCACCCCATAGGCGGGCGGCTCGTGGCTCGCCAGGTGCGGCGCGCTCGCATCGAGCTCGAACCAGACCTGGTGGTTGGTGCCGCGCAGGGTGGAGAAGGGGATCTTGCCGTAGCTGCCGAAGATCGGCCGGTGCACATGGCCGAAAAAGAGATGACGGATGCGCGCACGATACGGCGCGATCACCTCGGCGAACTCGGCGCTCTGCTTCAGCGCGATCTCGTCCATGGCATGGACGCCGACCGGGAACGGCGGATGATGCATGAACACAACGAACGGCATGTCCGCCGGCGCGGCGGCGAGCGTGCTTGCGAGCCAGCCGAGGCGCTTGGCACACATCTCGCCGGCGTGGCTGGCCTCGTCCAGCGTGTCGAGGAAGACGAACAGGCCGTGCTCGGTGGTGCGCGTGCCCTGCACGAAGCCGCTTGAATCGCGCGGCGCGGCCTTCAGGCCGTCGAGGCAGGCAACGCGGCGGTCGTGATTGCCGACCATGGCGATGTAGGGAATTTTCAGCGCCGCCATCGCCTCGGCGAAATTGGCATAAGCCGCAGGCTCGCCCCAATGGGTGAGGTCGCCGGTCACGACCGCGAAGGCGGCGTCGGCTTGATGTTTGTTGATGTCGGCAATCGCCGCATCCAGCCGGGCGCGCGGATCGAGGCCATAGAGCTTTTGTCCGGGGCCTGCGAGATGCGTGTCGGTGAGGTGGATGAATTTGAAGGGCATGGCGCGCTTTGTCGTTGGAGGATGGGCGCCTCCGGCAAGACGGCCCTGACAGGCCGTTAGAGCGCGAGTGTTTCAGTTTGATGACAGCGGTTCCAAGAGCGAAGCGCGTCCACATCTAGTCAGCAGGACGCAGATCGGCCGATCTCGCGGCGACGGCGTAGTCTACCACCGCGAGATCCACCTCGCGTTGTGCCGCTTTCCTCAGCTGAAGCTAGTTCACGTCCCGCAGAACGTCTGCAACACACGCTGATCCGGCAGCGGCGGATCGGCGTAGGCGGCATAGTCCGGCTGGTCGGCGTAGGGCTTGGCCAGCACCTTCACCAATTCCTCGAACGGTGCATAGTCGTCGTTGTTGACGGCTGCCTGGATCACGGCTTCGACGCGGTGGTTGCGCGGGATGAAGATCGGGTTGACGGCGTTCATCGCAGTCCGCCGCTCGGCTGCGGTCTGCGGCTCCAAAGCCGTGCGCTCGCGCCAGCGCTTGGCCCATTCATCGAAGGCTGCCGGGTCCATGAATTGCGCGCGCGCGTCATCCGCAGCCGGATCGCCGGCGGCAGCGCCGAGCCTGCGGAAGGTGAGAGTAAAATCGGCCTGGTTCTTCGCCATCGCGTCGAGCAGGTCCTGGATCAGCGCCTCGTCGCCGTCGCGTTCGGTGAACAGGCCGATCTTGCGACGCAGGCCGGCCTGATAGGCCTTGCTGAAAATGTCCGGAAACGCGCCGAGAATCTCTTGCGCCTGCTCGATCGCCTTTTCCTGCTCTTCGCCGAACAGCGGCAGCAGGCACTCTGCGAGCCGGGTCAGATTCCACAGCGCGATGCGCGGCTGGTTGGCATAGGCGTAGCGGCCCATCTCGTCGATCGAGGAAAACACCTGCGCGGGATTGTAGGTATCCATGAAGGCGCAGGGGCCGTAGTCGATGGTCTCGCCGGAGATCGAAGAGTTGTCTGTATTCATCACGCCATGGATGAAGCCGACCAGCAGCCAGCGCGCGACGAGATCGGCCTGCCGCGCGACGACGCCCGCGAGCAGTGCGTGATAGGCCCGCTCGACGCCGAGCAGCTCCGGGTAATGGCGAGCGATGACATGGTCGGCGAGCTGGCGGATCGCGTCGGTGTCGCGGCGAACCGCAAAAAACTGGAAGGTACCGACGCGGATGTGGCTCGCGGCGACGCGGGTCAGCACCGCGCCGGGCAGCGCGGTCTCGCGGATGACGTGCTCGCCAGTGACGACGGCGGCGAGCGAGCGCGTGGTCGGGATGCCCAGCGCAAACATCGCTTCGCTGACGATATATTCGCGCAAGACCGGGCCGAGCGCGGCGCGCCCGTCGCCACGGCGGGAGAACGGGGTAGGGCCGCTTCCCTTGAGCTGGATGTCGCGGCGGACGCCGTCCTTGTCGATGACCTCGCCGAGCAGGATCGCCCTTCCGTCGCCGAGCTGGGGAACAAACTGCCCGAATTGGTGGCCGGCATAGGCCATGGCGATGGGGTCGGCGCCTGCGGGGACGCGCTTCCCGGCCAGAATTTCCGCGCCTTCCGGGGTCTCCAAAAGGTCCGGCTCGAGCCCGAGCTGGACCGCCAGCGGCCGGTTCAGCTTGATGAGCCGGGGGGCCGCCACCGGGGTCGGCGCGACGCGGGCAAAGAAGCTGTCCGGCAGCGCCGAATAGGAGTTCTGGAAGGGGAAATGGACCGTCATGGCCTAAAGATAGGCGCGGAATGCCTAATGGCAAAGGCTTGGGTCCTGTTGGGCCAAAAATGGGCGGTTAGGACCCAAAACAGGGCGTTCCCTTGGTTGCCGCCTTGGGTTGCCGCTTTGGGCCTCGTCGGCTAAACCCTGCCGCAACTTCGGACCGGCCACCTCAGTCGTCCGATTCGCCTCCTCCGACATTGAATTTGGGACGACCATGCATCGCTACCGGTCACATAAATGCGGCGATCTCCGCGAGAGCAATATCGGCGAGACAGTTCGCCTCTCGGGCTGGGTCCATCGCGTTCGCGACCATGGCGGCGTGCTGTTCATCGACCTGCGCGACCATTACGGCCTGACCCAGTGCGTGGTCGATCCGGACTCGCCGGCGTTCTCGCAGGCGGAGAAACTGCGCTCGGAATTCGTGGTGCGGATGGACGGCAAGGCCCGCCGCCGCCCCGAAGGCACCGACAATGACGATCTGCCGACCGGCAAGGTCGAGGTCTATGTCAGCGAGATCGAGGTGCTGGGACCTGCCGGCGATCTGCCGCTGCCGGTGTTCGGCGACCAGGAATATCCTGAAGACATCCGCCTGAAGTACCGCTTCCTCGATTTGCGCCGCGAGAAGCTGCACCAGAACATCATGACGCGCGTCGCGATCATCGATTCCATGCGCAGCCGCATGAAGGGGCAGGGCTTCTTCGAGTTCAACACCCCGATCCTGACCGCGTCCTCGCCGGAAGGCGCGCGCGACTTCCTGGTGCCCTCGCGGATCCATCCCGGCAAGTTCTATGCGCTGCCGCAGGCGCCGCAGCAGTATAAGCAGCTGCTGATGATGAGTGGCTTCGACCGCTACTTCCAGATCGCGCCCTGTTTCCGCGACGAGGACCCGCGCGCGGACCGTCTGCCGGGCGAATTCTACCAGCTCGACGTCGAGATGAGTTTTGTCACTCAAGAGGACGTCTTCGCAGCGATGGAGCCGGTGATCACCGGCGTGTTCGAGGAGTTCGCCAAGGGCAAGCCGGTCACGAAGGCCTGGCGCCGGATTCCGTTCGCGGAAGCCTTGCGCAAATACGGCAGCGACAAGCCGGACCTGCGCAATCCCATCGAGATGCAGGACGTTTCCGAGCACTTCCGCGGCTCCGGCTTCAAGGTGTTCGCGCGCATGCTCGAAGACCCCAAGAACCAGGTCTGGGCGATCCCGGCGCCTGGCGGCGGTTCGCGCGCCTTCTGCGACCGCATGAACTCGTGGGCGCAAGGTGAAGGCCAGCCTGGGCTCGGCTACATCATGTGGCGCGAAGGCGGCGAGGGTGCAGGTCCGCTTGCGAACAACATCGGACCTGAGCGCACCGCTGCGATCCGCGCGCAGATCGGTGTGAAGGAGGGCGATGCCGCCTTCTTCGTCGCCGGCGATCCCGACAAGTTTTGGAAGTTCTCTGGCCTCGCCCGCAACAAGGTTGGCGAGGAGCTGAACCTCACCGACAAGGAGCGGTTCGAGCTCGCCTGGATCGTCGACTTCCCGATGTACGAGTACAACGAGGAGGACAAGAAGGTCGACTTCTCGCACAACCCGTTCTCGATGCCGCAAGGCGGCCTTGATGCGTTGAAGGGCCAGGACCCGCTGACCATCAAGGCGTTCCAGTACGACATCACCTGTAACGGCTACGAGATTGCCTCGGGCGGCATCCGCAACCATGTGCCGGAAGCCATGGTGAAGGCGTTCGAGATCGCAGGCTATGGCGAGCAGGAAGTGGTCGAGCGTTTCGGCGGCATGTACCGCGCCTTCCAGTACGGCGCGCCGCCACACGGCGGCATGGCCGCGGGCGTCGACCGCATCGTGATGCTTCTGTGCGGGACCAACAATTTGCGCGAGATCTCGCTGTTCCCGATGAATCAGCAGGCCATGGACCTGCTGATGGGCGCACCATCGGAAGCAACGACCAAGCAGCTCCGCGAGCTGCATGTGCGGGTGAACCTGCCGCAGAAGTAAAGGGCTTGTGCCTATCCCCGCGCTTGTCCCACCGAAGCAATAGCGAAGGCGGATGCGGGGAGGGATTTTCGCTAGTTCAATTGCCACCCCTTGCGCAGGGATACGCCTTACAGCCCCGTCGATGCCTCGATCTTGAACTGCGCCAGCGTGCCCTCCGGGTCGGCATTGAAGAGCTGCATCAATTGCATCAGCGGCACGTTGGCTCGCGGTGTGACCTTGATGACGAGCGTCTGGCCCGGCGTCTCGACAAAGCTTGCGATCGCATCCACGGCCGTGCCCGCCTCCGGATTGGCGGCGGCGACGTCCGCTCGGTACACCCTGACGCTGTCGACGAGGGTCTGGCGCGCGGCGTCACGGCTCACGTTTCGTCCCCGTGCATTCTGCGTCACGGCGGAATCGACGAAACCATTGTCGCGCACTGAGAACTCGAGCGCGACAGCTTCAATCCGGGCCGCCTGGCCCATGAGCTGGGCGGGATCGGACGAAAACACCTCGCGCGGCACGTTGTCGAGTGCGATGCGCAATTTCGCTGTTGCGATCCCTCCGATGTCGAGGGTCGCCGGCGCCAGCACGAAGCTGTTGGACGACTCGGTCCACCCCGCGCCGAGATCAAGGGCGATCGGGAGCGTGTCGATGCCGCCGGCGACCAATGGAAGCTGCTTCGGATCGGATGAATCGGTTGGCATTACCAGTTTGGCGACGATACGCGCCTTGGTCGGGATCGAGCCGACCATTTGCCCCCAGTTCACACTCAACGTGTCGATCGTGACCAGCTTCTTGGTGTTCTTGAAAGGCGCGACTACACCCTTGATCTCGGCGCCGTCGAGCACCCGAAACAGGCCTAGCATCTGATCGGGCGAGAGCCGCTGGCCGGGATCGAAGAAGCCTGCCGCCCAACGCAGCAGGTTCGCCACGCTGAACGATTTGAGGGCGAAGCGCTTCATCTTGATCTGGCCTTGTGGCGTGGGCGCATCGAGGCCTTCGAGGGCGAGTTCGCCCTGCCGGTAGCTGATCGCCTTCAGCTTCGGCGTCCCGTGCGGGGTCGTCATCGACAGATTGCCGATGTCGATCCTGCCGACGCGAATGCCCTCGTAGAATCGTGCGAGTTTCTCCATCATCTCGCGCGATTGCGCCGGCGTCGGAAGTGACGTGCGATCGGTGGCCGGCAGCACCGCGAGGACCTCGGCCAGCCGGAATTTCGACGGCTGGAGCGCAATGTCGTCGATTGCGATCCCGTCGACCTGCACCCGTATGCCCAGGGTCGATGTCGCCACATATGGTCCGGTCGAGATCTGCCCGTAGGCTCGGTGATAGCTGTCGTCGTCGGCCTTCTGCGGATCGAGCGCGGCGGTGATCGCGGTCACGTCGATATCATTGATGGCGATGGCGGAGATTTCGCCGGTCAGCTTGTCCGCCTTGCCCGCCGACTGCACGTTGATCGTGAAGGTGACGCGGTCTGCCTTCATGGCGTCGATCTTGCCCCGCTTCAGATTCTGGATCGCCAGCCCGGAATAGGAGACCTCGCCGCTGCCGGCGGCACCGCCGCCTCCATCGAACGTGAAGGTCAGCGTCGGGGCCGTGACAGAAGATGCCGTCACACTGGCATATTGTTCGAGTGCATAGCGGTACATGTCGATCAGTGAACCGCCTGCCGGCGCGTTCAAAGCGCGGATGGGGCCGGTATAGTCCCGCATGGTCATCTGCTGAATCTTGTACGAGCCTTTCAGCTTCGCCGGGCCAATTTCGCCCAGCGCAAGTTCGAGCCCCGCGATGTCGATGCTGTCGGCCGAAACGCGCGTCTCTTCGAGGAAGTGGACGCCCGTGGCCTTGATGCCGGCGATCTTGATCTGCGCTTGCGACTCGCTGCCGGGAGTGACCGCGATGTCCTCAACTGTTAGCGTCCGGCTGATCACATCGAACGCGATCTTGCCGTGGCTCGCCTTGCCGCCTTGCTTGCGGATCTGCTCGAACGCTGCCTCGACCTCGGCGGTGGCGCGATGTTTTGCGTAGAGATTGAAGCCGAACCATCCGCCCGCTCCGAGCACTGCGAGTAAGATCAGGCCGATCAGTATCCGCTTCATTCCCAGCTCCAGTTGCTCGTTTTGCACTGCGCAACCTGCCATATTCGCGAAACGCCGTGCGGTCCAGGGAAAGCTATGGTTTTCAAATATTTGACTGCCCGCCCTGTTGATGGGGCCGCAATCGGATGTTGCCACCGGGGCGCCGGCCGTGCTTCATCCCGTTTCCATGACCCGGAATACCGCGACCCGCGACAGGCCGGTCAGGACAACGTAATTTGAGGCCGGTAACGCGAGGCGAGGGACCGCATGTCGTCTTATTCTGATGATCTTCACCAGGCGGCGCTGGCCTATCATCGTCTGCCGCGCCCTGGAAAGCTCGAGATCCAGGCGAGCAAGCCGCTTGCCAACCAGCGCGACCTCGCGCTCGCCTATTCTCCGGGTGTCGCCGCCGCCTGCATGGAGATCGCCAAGAACCCGGCGGAAGCTGCCTCATTGACGATCCGCTCCAACCTCGTCGCGGTGGTCTCTAACGGCACCGCGGTGCTCGGCCTCGGCAATATCGGTCCGCTCGCGTCGAAGCCTGTCATGGAAGGCAAGGCGGTCCTGTTCAAGAAATTCGCCGGTATCGACGTGTTCGACATCGAGATCGCGGCCGACACCATCGACCGCGTGGTCGAGACGGTGGCGGCGCTCGAGCCGACCTTCGGCGGCATCAATCTCGAGGACATCCGCGGACCGGAATGCTTTGAGATCGAGGCGCAGCTGAAGGAACGCATGAAGATCCCGGTCTTCCATGACGACCAGCACGGCACCGCGATCATCGTTGCAGCCGCCATCACCAACGGTCTGCGGCTGAACGGCAAGAAGCTGTCGGACGTCAAGATCGTGGCGTCCGGGGCAGGGGCCGCAGCGATCGCAACCCTGAACCTCCTGGTGTCGATGGGCGCACAGCGCAAGAACATCTGGGTCTGCGACATCGACGGCCTCGTGCATGAGGGCCGCAACACCACGATGGATCGCTGGAAGGCCGTCTATGCGCAGAAGACCGACAAGCGCACGCTTGCCGACGTGATCGGCGGCGCCGACATCTTCATCGGCCTCTCGGCTCCGGGCGTGCTCAAGCCCGAGATGGCGAAGGCGATGGGCGACAAGCCTTTGATCATGGCGCTCGCGAACCCGACGCCGGAGATCATGCCGGAGGAGGCGCGCAAGGCGCGCCCGGACGCCATGATCTGCACCGGGCGCTCCGACTTTCCCAACCAGGTCAACAACGTCCTCTGCTTTCCCTTTATCTTCCGCGGGGCGCTCGACGTCGGCGCCACTGCGATCAACGAGGAGATGAAGCACGCCGCCGTCGAGGCCATTGCCCAGCTTGCACGCGAGGCGCCGTCGGATGCGGTGGCGCAGGGTTTTGATACCGGCGAGATGCAAGGGTTCGGCCCGGGCTCGTTGATCCCGAGCCCCTTTGATCCACGGTTGATTTTACGCATCGCGCCGGCCGTGGCCAAGGCCGCGATGGAGTCGGGCGTCGCGACGCGGCCCATTACCAATTTCGACGAATACACCGCGCTGCTCGAACGCTTCGCCTTCCGCTCCGGCCTTGTCATGAAGCCGATGTTCGCCAAGGCCAAGACCCAGCCGGTGCGGGTGATCTACGCCGAAGGCGAGGACGAGCGCGTGCTGCGCGCCACGCAGGTGGTGCTGGAGGAGAACGTGGCGCGGCCGATCCTGGTCGGCCGTCCGTCGGTGGTGGAGGCCCGCATCAAGCGCTTCGGTCTCTCGATCCGGGCTGGCAAAGACTTCGATCTCATCAATCCCGAGGACGATCCGCGCTATCGCTCCTATGTGCAGTCCTATGGCGAGGTCGCGGGCCGCTGCGGCGTGACGCCGGATGCGGCGCGCACGGTGGTGCGTACCAACAATACGGTGATCGCGGCGCTCGCAGTGGTGCGCGGGGAAGCGGACGCCATGCTCTGCGGCGTCGAGGGCCGCTACATGAGCCATCTGCGCCATGTCCGCGAGATCATCGGCTTTTTCCCGGGCGTCAGCGACTACGCCGCGCTGGCACTGCTGATCACCAGCAAGGGCGCCTTTTTCATCGCCGACACGCAGGTGCGCCCCAATCCGAGCGCGGAGGAGCTTGCCGAGATCGCCTCGCTGGCAGCGGTCCACGTTCAGCGTTTCAACATCAAGCCGAAGATCGCTTTCGTCTCGCATTCGGATTTCGGCAGCTACGACACCGAGTCCTCGCGCAAGATGCGCCGGGCGACTCAGCTGTTGAAGGACAAGCATCCGGAGATCGAGGCCGACGGCGAGATGCAGGGGGACACAGCGCTCTCGGCCGCCGCCCGAAAAATGGTGCTGCCGCACTCCAAGCTCGAGGGCGAGGCCAATATCCTGCTCATGCCGAGCCTCGACACGGCCAACGTCGCCTATCAGATGATCAAGTCGCTCGCGGACGCGCTGCCCGTCGGTCCGATCCTGATCGGCCCCGCGCGTCCGGCCCACATCCTCACCCCGTCCGTTACGGCACGTGGCATCCTCAACATGACAGCGGTTGCGGTGGTGGAAGCGCAGGAGCGCGCAGCGCGGCAGCAGCCGACGTTGTTTACGTAGCGAGCCGCTGCCGCGCGGGTGGTGCAAATCCTTCTCCCCTTGTGGGAGAAGGTGGCGCGAAGCGCCGGATGAGGGGTTGTTTCCGCGAGTCGAAATCTTGCGAGCTTTCCGTGCCGAAAGATACCCCCCACCCGTCTCGCCGCTGCGCGGCGAGCCACCCTCTCCCACAAGGGGAGAGGGGAAGAACGCGGCCGACTTTGAATAACTTGCAGTTCTCCATTTCCCCGTTTGTAAACCGCGAGCGGACTCTTCATAATCCCCTGAAGCGTCTCGCGCTCAGAGTTTTGCCAAGAGGCCGATCATGCCAGCGTTCGTGACTTTCGGGCGGATCCTGTTCGCCGTGCTGTTTATCTACACGGGCGCGACCAAGCTGCTCGATATTCCCGGCACCGCCGAGATCATCGCCAGCAAGATCACGGTGCCCGACATCGTCGCATCCTATGCCCAGCAAGCCGAGCAGGCGACCGGCAAGACCACATCGCAGCTGCTGGCGATCGCGGTCGGCGCGCTCGAGATCATCGCAGGCCTGATGATCGCGCTGAATTTCGGCGCGCGCTTCTTCGCGATGCTGCTGATCGTCTACGTCGCGGTCGCGACCGTGCTGTTCTATGATTTCTGGAACCAGGTGCCGCCTGACAACGGCAAGGTGCTGGTCGACGCGCTCAAGAACCTCTCGATCATCGGCGCGCTATTCATGATCATGGGCTACGGCCGTGCCACGCGCCCGGCCGAAGCGGCGTATGGGGACGTGTAGAGGTCTATAGGCGCCGCTCAAGGCATCCTGGCCGGCGGCCCGTTCTACTTTGCATGGGGTTGTTTCGCAATTTTGAGAAGGCGGGCCGGGTGGCGAGGTTCAACCGGCTCCATGGCGTGACGGTCACCTCATGCGTCGCGTCAAGCAGGAACGGCGCGCCCGGCTTCATGCCGTGTGAAGCAAGAACCTGGTGCGGCGTCCGTGCCGGCACGCCGACAAAGCAGCCTTCGCCGCCGGGCAGGCGGACGTGCGGGGCCTCCGACAGCCAGAACGTATCGTAGCGGTCCATGAACATGTCGAACACGAAGGGGCCGCCGATGATCGCGACGGTACCGGAGGCGACATCGGCGAAGGCGCAGGCCTTCTCGAAGCTCGCATGATCCGGATTCCATAGCGTCGCGTTCGGCGTCTCCGGATCGAGGGTGAGGGCCTTGATCTTGCGGGTTGCGATCAGCCGTTTGCGCTTCGGCGAGTTCGGCTGCTGCTCGTGCGAATGCCGGCCGTGCACGATCAATGCGGCGCGATCGAGCGCCTGCTCGAAGAACAGCTTGTCGCCTTCGAACTTGAGACTGTCGGGCATGACATGATCCGCGTCAGCGAGCATGCCGTCGGCGGAGACGATGACGTAGCCTTCGATGCGCAAGGACAATGGCAGCGGCTATTCGGAGACTGTCGTCACGACGCTGTTGACCGGCCGGTTGCTGACCGTCGGCAGCTTGACGTCCTTGAGCAGCTCCTGGTCATACTCGGGCAGCGTCGTGGCCGGGAACTTGGCGCGCATCGCCACCACCTTGAAGCCACCGGCCTTCAGGCGGTTCAGAAGTTCGGGAAGAGCCTCGGCCGTGTGCTTCTGGAAGTCGTGCATCAGGATGATGCCCTTGCCGAGCTTGTCGAGCTTTTTCATCACGGTGTCGATCACCTTCTCGGGCTTGGAGGCCTTGAAGTCGAAGGAGTCGAGGTCGCAAGAGAAGATCGCGATATTGCGGTTGCCGAGATAGGTGACCATCTCCGGCGGATGCTGGAGCGCCGGGAAGCGGAAGAACGGCGAGGGCGAGATGCCGCCGAGTGCCCATTTCACCGCGGAAAAGCCCTTCTCGATCTCATCCTTCTTCTGCTGCTCGGTGAGCTTCTTGTTGTTGAGATTGGCATGCGACCAGGTGTGTGCGCCGATGGTGTGGCCGGCCGCATAGACCTGCTTCAGGATCTCCGGCTCATAGGTCGAGTGCTTGCCGATCGGGAAGAAGATGCCGGTGGTGCACTGTTCGGCGAGCGCCTTGAGCACCGCCGGCGTGTTGCGCGGCCACGGACCGTCGTCGAAGGTCAACACCACCTCGTGGTCGCGGAGGAAGTCGAGCTCCTTGAAATGCTCGAAGCCGAAGCCGGGGCCGCCGGTGGTATCAATCTCGACGGTGCGGGCAACGCCTAGCGCGTTCGGATTGTTGCAGGCAGCGCGAGCCGGCTGCGGCGCTTGTTGCGGCGGGATCGGTTTTGCCGCAGCCTGGGGTGCGGGCGCTGCTGCCGGAACCGGACCTGTCGGCGTCGCGGCCGGTACCGCCTGCGTTGCGGCTGTGGGCTTCGCGGCCGGGGTCTGCGACCATGCTGCGCCTGTCATGCCTAAAGACATCGCGCTTGCCAAAATCAGTCCTGCCGCCACACGCATGGTGTTGTCCTCGAGATTGATCCCGTTGTTCCGCCGCGGCTTTTCGCCTCCGGCAAAACCATCCGCCCCTTGTGATACTAGCCTAGATGGTGGCCCATCGCCATGGCAACGGCTGTTTGGGACTTCGCCCACAATTGTGCCCAACGGTGTTGGGGGCGACACGTCAACTGTCAGCCAGCGCCTTGGCGATCGCCGTCTTGATCCGCGTGTCGGTCGGCTCGACGGCCGATGCAAACACCTCGGCGATATAGCCGTCGCGGCCGATCAGATATTTGTGGAAGTTCCAGCGCGGAACGTCCCGGGGCCGCGCTTCCGCCGCCCATTTGTAGAAAGGATGCGCCTTCGGTCCCACCACGGCAGCCTTGGCCGCGATCGGGAAGGTAACGCCGTATTGGTGGTGAGCGGTCTGTGAGATCTCGCTGCTGCCGCCGGGCTCCTGGCTACCGAAATCGTTGGAGGGCACGCCGATGACTGTAAGCCCGCGCTCCTGAAATTCGCTCCAGAGCTCTTGCAGGCCCACATATTGTGGCGTGTAGCCGCAAAGCGAGGCGGTGTTGACCACCAGCAGCGGCCGGCCGGTGAAGGCCGCGAGGCGGATGTCGTCGCCGGACAATGCGGGGAAAGAGAAGGCGTAAGCCGAGATCCGGCTCATGCCGCCGTCGGCCAGCACGCGTGTTGAAGACGCGGCCGTCGCGAGAAGCGCGGCAAGCATGGTCCTGCGGTTCAGCATGGCGACGTCCCCGACGTGATCCGCCACGCACTCTACTCCGTCAATGCGTTCGGCCTGCTCAACACCGCGTTATCTGGCGCGGCGACGCGCGCTAGCGCAGGCGGACGATGAAGTCGGTGCCTTCGCCGGTCTCGCCCTGGTTGAGGCCCTGGTCGGACACGATGATCGAGCCGCCGCTGGTCAGCATCTCGTTGACCTGGGCCATGGTGTCGGCAGGGATCGAGATCCGGTCGAGCGCCTCAGTCGGGCTGTCCGGTATGACGACGGGCTTTGCCGCAACGGGGATCACGGCGGCCGTACGCTGGCGGCGCGTCATGCGGCCGTCGTCCTCGCGCTCGGCGGAGCGGATGGAGACGGGCAGGGATACCACCGACCAACGCAGCGCATTGGCGTCGGTCTTGTCGACCACGGCGGTAAAGACGTGCGTGCCGAGCGGCCGGTCGCTGGCCGCGATCGTGACGGGCACCTCGAACAGCGGCGCAAAGTTCTGCCGCACGTAAAGCTTGGAGTCCTTGCGGCTGATGAAAACCGCAATCTGGCCGGCCCGCTTCGGCACGTCCGGCTTCGCGGCGGGCGCGGGATCGGCGGCCCGGGTCTGATCCTTCCTCGCCTCAGGCAAGGCCGCCTGCGTGGGCGTCGTTGCCGTCAACGTCGCGTCAGGCTGCTTCGCGGGCTCGGACTTTGTAGTTTCAGCGGCTTCGGTCTTCAGGGCTTCGGCCTGCTCGGTCTTGGCGGCTTCGGCCGTCTCGACCGGCTTTTCGTCGGCGGTCATCGCCCTGGGCGACTTCGCAGCATCGATGGGATGCGCTTCTGCGTTCGCGATGTTGGCGGACTTGGCGGCTTCTTCGGCTTGAGGCTTCGCAGTCTGGGCAGTATCGGTCTTGACATCGGACTTAACGTCGGACTTGGCCGCATCGTTGTGCGCCGACGCGTTGCCGGTCGTCGCATCCGACATCACAGCGTGGCCGACCGTCGAGCGCAGCTCCAGCATGGCCTCCGCGCTGGCGGACTTGGTCTCCACTGGCTCGGCTTCAGCGACCTTGGCGTCAGTCGCGCCCTTGTCCGCCTTGTCGCCGACCGTGGTCGTCGGTTCGAGGCTCGCAGCGGGCTGCGGCGGCACGCGCGCGGCGGCGAGCAGGGGATGTGAGAAGTCTTGCGGGGTCATCTGGCCCGGCGTGACGATCACGCGCGCACCCATTCTGGTCCAATTCCACATCTTCACCGCGAACGCCATCGGCATGCGGATGCAGCCGTGCGACGCCGGATAGCCCGGCAGCACGCCGGCATGCATGGCGATGCCGGACCAGGTGATCCGCTGCATGTACGGCATCGGCGCGCCGCTGTAGATGTTGGAGTGGTGAAATTTGTGCTTCTGGATGACGCTGAACACGCCCATCGGCGTCGAATGGCCCTTCATGCCGGTGGACACCGGGGATTCCGCAAACACGCCATGGGTGTCGTAGACGGTGACCTTTTGACGGTCGATCGAGACGACGATGACGAGCGGCCCTTGCGGCTTCGCGCCGGCTTCCTTTTCGGCGGCGACCTCCTTCTTGCCGGTCGCACCGCGCTTCTGCGGCTTTTGCCGCGGCTCCTCGGGATGGCGCTCCTGCCGGCCGTAAGACCCGTCGGAATAATCCGTCCAATAATAAAACGCTGCTTCGGCCTGGCTTGCCGTACCGATCGCACCCGCCGCCGTCAAAATGGCGACCTGCCAGAGCCGCGCTGGCTTGGCCGAACGACCAGACCCGTTCACGCTATTCATCCTCGAATCCATAATCCAAATCAGATGTTAGTCTCACAGGGGGGATACGCGTTCACCAGCACGGCAGTTCTGCCATCAGCTACTTTTGTCCAAACCGTAGCAAAAAAGCCTCACGGAGCGGTAAACGGTGGCCATGATAGGGCGCTTGTCGCCTTCCTGGCCGGCGTTCGCGTGCCTACATTGCGGGGAGTTGCTACCGGAGAACTTCATGTCATCCCGTTTCCCCGCTCTTTCCGACATCCGTTTGAAAGATATCGCTTTATTGCTCGTGCTGCTGGTCGTGCCTGTGGCGTCCGCGTCCGCTGCGGACGAGCCGGATCTGATCTTCCGCCGCTCTACCGTGTTCAAATGGGTCAGCCCGAACGACAAGCTCGCGACCTATGGTCTCGACGACCCCGAGGTCGAGGGCGTGGCCTGTCATTTCACCGTGCCGGAGAAGGGCGGCTTCAAGGGTTGGCTGGGCCTGGCCGAGGAGGTCTCGGACGTCTCGCTTGCCTGCCGCCAGGTTGGGCCCATCAAGTTCAAGGACAAGATGGAGCAGGGCGACGATATGTTCCGCAAGCGACGCTCGCTATTCTTCAAGAAGATGCAGATCGTGCGCGGCTGTGACGCCAAGCGCAACGTGCTCGTCTACATGGTCTATTCGGACAAGCTGATCGAGGGATCGCCGAAGAATTCGACTTCGACCGTGCCGATCATGCCGTGGGGACCGGCTGACGCCAACATCCAGAAGTGCGGCGAGTTCTTCACTCAGTGACGCTTCACTCAGTGACGCGTTGGCGGCTGACGCGGGATTTCGCGAGATGCGAGCCGGTCAGCCGCACGAACGCCTGTGGCGCGGCCTCAAAGCCGCGGCTCGATTGCACTGCCATGTCGCCAGCCGAAGTCGTGCCGTCGCGAACGGGGCGTTGATCTGTGCGCTCGGTCCGCTGGCCCGCGTCGCGCGCCGTTGCGCGATCTCTCGCCATCATGATGGCCTTCCCTCACGTGAACCCACCCGGTGGTGATCCGGGCTTGTCGGTTTCGATGGCTTGGGTCGCGCCCGACGCGCTCCCGGTTCGACCAGCCCAGCCTCGTTCGGATCTCTTCAGCAGAAAAACGTAAAATGCATGTGAAACGTGGAAGGCATGAATGTGACCGTGCTCCGGCGCAGCACGCTTCCGGGGCCTGAGCGGCGCTTGCCGGACCGCTTTGAGCCACCGCGCGACCCATCTGAAATGATTGAAGTTTCCCGCCGAATGTTTCGTCGTCCGGGAGCGACGAAACAATTCTCACGAACACGAAACCATTTTCCGCCTTTGGCGCATCACGCGCGAAACCGCGCATGGTTATCAACCTCCCAACGACGACGGCTCACCGCCGGCGACGGAACCTGGAGACAAGTCCATGCGCGCGCTCAGCTTCATCCTTGCTTTTGGGTTCGTGTTGGGCGGCTCCTCGCTCGCAGGATCGCCCGACGGCAATCTGCCGGGCGTCGGCACATTCCAGTACAGCGGCTCGCCGGTCACCACGGCGCCGCAGGCAATCGTGGTCGCCGCGCGCTTCTGATCTCCAACAAGAAAATCAGCCGGTAAAGGCCATCATGCTTGTTCGTCTCTGCGCCGCAGCATTCATTTCCTTTTTGACGATCAGTTCCGTCCAGGCGCAGGTGCGCTCTCCCAGCCGACTACCCGATCCCCGCATCGAGTTCGTGCGCCAATGCGCGCCGCGCATGCTCGGGCGCTGGGAACATCCCGAGGAAGTCTGCGGTTGCCTGCATGATCATGCCGCCGCAGTCGTCGAGGATCGCGACCTGCGCGAGGCGCTGCTGCGCGGCATCAGCGAGACCGGAGTGCCGACGATCGAGACCGATTGGGTGCCGACGTCGAAGCAGAGCGAGATCGGCCCGACCTTCACCAAGATCGCCAAGCCGACTTTGCAGTGCATGTTCGATCCGGCGAAGCAGGGCTCTTAAGCGCAGCTATTTCGATTTCGGACCGAACCGCGGCACGCAGGTGCTGGTTCGCGAGACCCCCTTGTCGGTCATCTTCGCACCGCGCACCTCCTTGACCTGCCCGGCGGGGCAGGTTCCGTCATCCACCTGCACACGCTGGCCGAGCTTGAGATCAACGATGTCCTGCTCGCGCCCGACGCTGCCTGCGCGTGCCGTCGTGGCGAACGCGAGGCAGATCAGGAGCGAGAGGCAGGTCGCGCGGCGCTTCAGCATGGTGTGAGATCCCGGCATCGGTGCTGCAGTTGTAGGGAGTGGCACGCGATTCTGACAGGAAAGCCTCGTCACGCCCGCCGAGCCGATTGGCCTCTCGCGCGCAGGGCGGCGCGCGATTCGCGCGCGAGGCGCCCGGCCGATGCCACCAGTTGCGGAACCGTATGACCGGAAAATCCCAGCACGAATCCAGGCAAGGGACGTGCCCGCGCGTAGGTGTCGGCCAGCAGCCAACCTTCCACGCCGGCGGCCCGTTTTGCCTCTGCCGCAACCGCGGGGGCCACCGAGGGATCGAACCGCGCGACCAGATGCAGGCCCTGCGACGGCACCGGCACTGACAGCGCGCCATCGGAAGCCGCTTCCAGCGTTTCCGCCAGCGCGTTGCGCGCCTCGCGATAGAGCTTTCGCACCCGCTTCAGGTTTGCGGCGAAGGCACCGGAATTGAGCATGTCGGCAACCGCGCCTTCCATCAGCGTGCCGGGAAAGCGGTCGAGTGCGGCCCGCGCGGCGGTGACCTCCGCGATCAGGCCTTCGGGCAGGGCGCAATAGCCGATGCGCAGGCCCGGAAACAGCGTCTTGGCGAACGTGCCCATGTAGATCACCCGCTGGAGATGATCGATGCCGGCAAGCGACATCAGCGGCGCGCCGTCATAGCGAAACTCGCTGTCGTAATCGTCCTCGAACACGAAGGCGCCGGCCTGCTTCGCCCAGTCGAGAAGCTCGAGCCGCCGCGGCATCGACATCTGCACGCCCAGCGGAAACTGATGCGACGGCGTCACGTAGGCCGCACGCGCGGATGGTGCCGCGGCCCGACCCTCGGCGACGTGCAGCCCATGCGGATCAACGGGAATGGGGACGGTGCGATAGCCGCATTGCGCGATGGTCCCGCGTGCAATGGGATAGCCGGGATCCTCGCACCAGACCTGATCCTTTGCCTTTAGGATCGTGCCAAGCACGATCCGCAACGTGTGCAGCGTGCCTGACGTGAGCATGATCTGGTCGGGGTCGCAGCGCAGTCCCCGCGCCGACAACAGATGATCGGCGATCGCAACCCGCAGCTCGCGGCTGCCGCGCGGATCGCCGTAATGCAGATGCTCGGCGCCGAAGGCGCGCATGCGCCGGCCGACGATGGCGCGAAAGCGCTGCACCGCGCACTCGTCGATATGGGTGCAGCCGAGCGAGAGCGCGCCCTGCCGCGGCAATTCGACCACGGCCTTCGTTTTCTTTGGCGTTGCGGCTCGGGCCGGGATGCGCGCAGCGACGAAGGTGCCGGAGCCGACGGTGGCTTGCGCGAAGCCGTCGGCGATCAGGCGCTCATAGGCGCTCACGACGGCGTTGCGGCGGAAGCCCGTCTGCGCCGCAAGCGTACGCGACGGCGGCAGCGGCTCGCCGGGCTTCACCAGCCCGCCGACGATCATCTCGCGCAGCGCCTGGTAGAGGCGATGCGCCGAGGATGCGCCTGCCGTGATGTGGGGCCCCGTCAGGTCAAGCGGCAGCTCGGCCTTGCCCGGCGAGAGCGTAGAATTGGTCGGAATTTTTTGCATGGAATTGGCACTATCGCAGACCAAATCCGCGGCTACAACCGTGATGGAATTCTTTCAACACCTACAGGAGCGGCCGTGAGCCAAGCTGAGATTCAAAATTCCTATCCGACGTCAGCGCGCAATCAGGTGAAGCGACGTCACGACCGCGGCTTCTACGACCACGACACGGTTCATCGCATCCTTGATTCCTCGATGCTCTGCCACGTCTCCTATGTGATCGACGGCCAGCCCTATTGCACGCCGACCTTCTTCTGGCGCGAGGGGACGCGTCTCTACTGGCACGGCTCGAGCGCCAGCCGCATGCTGCGCAACCAGACCAAAGGCGAGCGGGTGTGCCTGACGGTCGCCCATCTCGACAGCCTGGTGCTGGCGCGCTGCGGCTTTAATCACTCGGCTGACTACCGCGCCGTAATGGCGTTCGGCACGGCCTATCTCGTCACCGACCCCGCGGAGAAGGAGCGCGCGGTGGTCGCGATGGTCGACCGCTTCTTCCCGGATCGCACCGCGAGCCTGCGCCAGAGCAACGCGCAGGAGATCAAGGCGACCTCCTTCATCGCGATGGAGATCGAGGAAGCCTCGGCAAAAGTCCGCGCCAAGGGTGTTGCCGATGACGACGAGGACTATGCGTTGCCGATCTATGCTGAGCGCATTCCGGTGCGCACCGTGCTCGGCGCGCCGGAGCCATGCCCGCGCCTGCTTGGCGGCGTGACACGGCCTGCGACGTTGAATGGCTATTCGGAAGGCCGCCCGCTCGAAGATGCATTGCGGGATGCCTATTTTGCAGAGTACCCGAACGGCTGAAATCGGCTAGCTTGCGCTCCTTCGATGAACTGAATGCCCGATTGGAGTTGCCTGATGAATGCCGAAACGCAGCAGAGGATTCTTGACGCCGTCGATGCCGGCTTTGAAGCCCAGCTTGCGACCACAAGCGACTTCGTCGCGATCCCCTCGACCCGCGGTGCGGAGGGACCGTGTCAGGACATGATCAGCGACCTCTTGCGCGCGCGCGGCTATGAGGTCGACGACTGGCATATCAGTGTCGAGGACTTGAAGGATCTGCGCGGTTTCGGCCCGATCGAGCACGACTTCTCCAAGGCGCGCTCCGTGGTGGGCACCTACCGCCCGCAAACCAACGGCGGCAAATCGCTGATCCTCCAGGGCCATTGCGACGTGGTGCCGGCGGGTCCATTGGAATTGTGGGACACGCCGCCATTCTCGCCGGTCATCAAGGACGGCAAGATGTTCGGGCGCGGCGCCTGCGATATGAAGTCCGGCACCATTGGCGCGCTCTATGCGCTGGACGCGATCAAGACTGCGGGCTTCGGGCCGACGGCACGGATCCATTTCCAGTCGGTGATCGAGGAGGAGAGCACCGGCGTCGGTGCGCTCTCGACGCTTCAGCGCGGCTATCGCGCCGATGCCTGTTTCATCCCCGAGCCGACGGGCGGCAAGATGGTGCGCTCGCAGGTCGGCGTGATCTGGTTTCGCCTGCGGGTGAAGGGCCATCCGACTCACGTCGCCTTTGCCGGCTCCGGGGCGAATGCGATCATGGCGGCGTATCATTTGATCCAGGCGATCCAGAAGCTGGAGATCGAATGGAACGAGCGCGCGAAAGCTGATCGCCATTTCAAGACGCTCAACCATCCCATCAACTTCAATCCCGGCATCATCAAGGGCGGCGACTGGGCCTCCAGCGTGCCGGCCTGGTGCGACGTCGATTGCCGCATCGCGGTCCTGCCGGGCTGGTCGGTCGCCGATCACCAGAAGGAGATTCTCGCCTGCGTCGCCGCCGCCGCGCGCAACCACCGCTTCCTTGCCAACAATCCGCCGGAGATTGAATGGTCGGGCTTCCTGTCGGAAGGCTATGAACTGACCGACGCCGCCGCGCCGGAAGCAGCGTTCGGCAAGGCCTTCAATGCCGTCTACGGCGGAGCGGTCGAAGACCTGGTCTTTACGGCGCTTACCGACACGCGCTTCTACGGCCTCAACTACGGCATTCCCAGCCTCTGCTTTGGTGCCAGCGGCGGCGAGATGCATGGCTTCAATGAATATGTCGACCTGGAGTCGCTGAAGAAGTCGACGAAAGCGATGGCGCTGTTCATCGCGGAATGGTGCGGGGTGGAGAAGGGGTAGCGAGAGGCTCCGCTTTTTCCACCGTCATTGCGAGGAGCCCTTGCGACGAAGCAATCCAGACTACCGCCGCGGAAAGACTCTGGATTGCTTGTGCGCCAGGCAAGCTGGCGCGGTCCAACCGGTGGAAGTCCGGTCCGGGTAAGCCGTAGCGGGCGCCCGGTAGTGAGTGTTGCGGTGTCGTCGGCGACGGCGGCAGCGAAGCGTACACAACGATGCTGTGGGGTGGGCTATTGAGCCGCGAAAGACAGAAACTCGCAGAGGCCGAGGCGGTAAGCAACGTCGAAGGCAACATGTGCGGTTCCGTTATGCCGAGGGGCTGACGCTC
>NZ_JADPKQ010000141.1:0-753 GCF_023074015.1 Bradyrhizobium sp. 142 | reverse complement strand
CGTTGGGGATACCGCCGGGAAACATCCACGTGCTCGGCCGGACGGCGCGCCAATAGTCGGTCAGTGTCTCCAGCAACCGTGCCGAGAGCATGACGTAACTAGCACCATCCGCTGTCGGTCGATGGCTCCCGGCTTTAGGCGTACCGCTTCGGAAATGCGCAGACCGGCGGCGTAGCATGTTGTCAGGATCACTTGATGCTTGAGGCTCTCCACGCAGCCGAGGAAGTGCAGCACCTCTTCGGGGCTGAGGATGACGGCGAGTGTCTTGGGCGCCTTTGGACACGGAATGATGAGGTCGAAATCCCATTCGAAGCCGAGCGTGACACGGTACAAGAAACGGAGCGCTGAGACGGTCACGTGGATCGACTTCGGCGCCAACTTCTTCTCGTTCGTCAGATAGACTTGGTAGGCGCGGACATCTTCCGGCCCAAGCAAAGCCGGCGACTTCGCAAAATGGCGGGCGAACTGCGAAACCTGCAGCAGATAGGAATCCTGCGTATGCGGTGACAGGTTGCGGATCTGCATGTCGTTTATCATGCGTAACCGAAGCGGGGTCATTGAAGGCTCCTTGGCAAAAAAACGAAAACTGCCCGAGGGCAGTAACGCCATCTTGCTCGAAGCCAAGCCTATGAACGCTGCAAATTACGTCTCACCATGGCACGCCAAAGCAGTTACAGTTGCTTCAGCCGCATTCCTTCATCCGAAGATGGGCCACTCTTGCCGAGTGTTCTGCCGCGGAGCGGCTTCGTCCAA
>NZ_JADPKQ010000214.1:0-44349 GCF_023074015.1 Bradyrhizobium sp. 142 | reverse complement strand
CGACGACACCGCAACACTCACTACCGGGCGCCCGCTACGGCTTACCCGGACCGGACTTCCACCGGTTGGACCGCGCCAGCTTGCCTGGCGCACAAGCAAATCCAGAATCCTTCCGCAGCGGCAGTCTGGATTGCTTCGCTGCGCTCGCAATGACGGAGTATGAAGCCTACCCCGCCCCAATCTCGACCACGATCCGGCCCGTCGTAACCTGCTCGCCCTCATTGACGTCGATCGCCGCGATTACGCCGTCGATGCCGGCCTTGTGGACGTGCTCCATCTTCATGGCTTCCAGTGTCAGCACCGGCTGGCCGGCGCTGACACGCTCGCCCGGCTTGACCAGGACGGCGACGACGCGGCCATTCATGGCGGCGCGAACCTTGCCGTCGCCGCCGTTGGTTGCGGCGGATTTTGGCGCGGTGAGGGTGAGATCGATGACCGCAAGCGGGACGCCGCGGTGCTGAACGTAGAGCCGGTCGCCGTCGCGCAAAAATTTTGCGCTGTCCATGACGCCGTCATGGCGGAAGCGAACCGTGTCGGCATCGAGCTGATCGATCTCGAACCTGTCCTGGCGACCGCCGACCGCAACCGTGAAGCCGCCATCGCGTTCGCGGGTGACCTCGACCTCATGCGTGTGGCCGGCGATCTCGATCTTCGCGGGCAGCGGAAACGTTGCCGCCAGGCTCCGTCCGCCGCGCCATGGCGGCGCGAGGGGGCTCGTGACATAAAGCAGGAGACCCGCCAGGGCTGTCTCGAACGCGCTATCCTGCCGTGGCGCCAGCAGCTCATCGCGATGCGCGCCGATGAACGCCGTGGTCGCCTCGCCCCTGGCAAAACCGGGATGGCGCAGGCACGACATCAGGAAGGCCTGGTTGGTGGTCACGCCGAAGGCGGTGAGCTGCTCCAGGCCGACAATCAGGCGCCCTCGCGCCTCCTCGCGCGTCGTGCCGTTGCCGATCACCTTGGCGATCATGGAATCGTAGAACGGCGGAATCTCAGAGCCCGATTGCAAAGCGTGTTCGACGCGCAATCCGTCCGGCACCTGCCAGCGCGCCATGCGGCCGGACTGCGGCATGAAATCATGGGCGACATCTTCCGAGCATAGCCGAACCTCGATGGCGTGGCCCGAGAACCTGATGTCCTGCTGCTTCACCGGCAGCGGCTCGCCACGCGCGATGCGCAGTTGCAATTCGACGAGATCGAGACCGGTGATCGCTTCCGTTACGGGATGCTCGACCTGGAGGCGCGTGTTCATCTCCATGAAGTAGAATTCGCCGTTTGGGTCGAGCAGGAATTCCAGCGTGCCGGCGCCCTCGTAGCGCAGCGCCTTCACCGCGGTGATCGCAACCTCGCCCATTTTCGCACGCAGCTCCGGCGTGACCGCGGGCGACGGCGCCTCCTCGATCAGCTTCTGATGGCGCCGCTGTACCGAGCAGTCGCGCTCGCCGAGATGGATGGCGCTGCCGTGGCTGTCACCGAAGACCTGAATCTCGATATGGCGAGGATTCTGGATGGCGCGTTCGAGGATCACCGTTGGATCGCCAAAGGCCGCCTTGGCTTCGGAGCGCGCGCTGCGCAGCGCACCGGGAAACGAAGCCGCGTCGGCTACGAGCCGCATGCCACGGCCGCCGCCGCCCGCGACAGCCTTGATCATCACGGGGAAGCCGATCTTCTTGGCTTCGGCGAGCATGACCTCGTCGGCCTGATCGGCGCCCTGATAGCCGGGCACGCAGGGCACGCCGGCCTTTTTCATGATCTCCTTGGCGCCGGCCTTGTTGCCCATCGCCTCGATCGCCTGCGGCGACGGGCCGATGAAGACGAGGCCCGCATCCTTGCAGGCCTGCGCGAACCCCTCGTTCTCAGCGAGGAAGCCGTAGCCGGGATGCACGGCATCCGCGCCGCCGACCTTTGCCGCGGCAATGATGGCGGCGATGTTGAGATAGGATTGCGCCGGCAGCGCTTCGCCGATGCGCACGGACTGGTCGGCTTGCCGCACATGAAGCGCATCGCGATCGGCGTCGGAATAGACCGCGACGACACCAAGTCCGAGTCGCCGCGCACTGCGCATCACGCGCAGCGCGATCTCGCCGCGGTTGGCGATCAGGACCTTGAAGAACGGCCGGTGCTGCACTGATCCGTTCCTCATGGGCGGGCCACCGAAAACTGCATGCGCTGGGGCGAGCGTGCGTCGCCCTCGCGGCAGATCGCAAGCACCTCGGACAGCACCGCGCGGGTGTCGCGCGGATCGATCACGCCATCGTCGAGCACGCGGGCGCTGGTCGAGAACACGTCCATCTGGCCGTCGAAGACGCCGACGATCTGCGCCTTCATGGCCTCGAGCTTTTCCTTCTCGATCGGCTTGCCGCGCCGCGCTGCGGCGGCTTCAGTCACAATTGCCATGGTTTCGGCGGCCTGCTCGCCGCCCATCACGGCAGTCCTGGCGTTGGGCCAGGAGAAGCAGAAGCGCGGATGGAAGCCGCGCCCGCACATGCCGTAATTGCCCGCGCCGAAGGAGGCGCCGCAATAGATGGTGATCTGCGGGACCGTCGCCGAGGTCACCGCCTGGATCATCTTCGAGCCGTGCTTGATCATGCCGGCTTCTTCGTAAGATTTGCCCACCATGTAGCCGGTGGTGTTGTTCAGATACAGCAGCGGCGTGCGGGTCTGGCAGCAGGCTTGGATGAAATGCGTCGCCTTGTTGGCTCCGGCGGGATCGAGTGGGCCGTTGTTGGTGATGATACCAATGGCCTGGCCCTCTATGCGGGCATGGCCGCAGACCGTGGCGGGGCCGTAGTTCGGCGCCATCTCGGTGAAGTCGGAATCATCGACGATGCGTGCGATCGCCTGCTTCATGTCCACGGAGCGCTTATGATCCATCGGCATGATGCCGAGCAGCTCGTCCTGGTCGTAGCGCGGCAGTTTGAATTGAGGAGCTACCCTGCCCGGCCGCTCCCACTCCAACGCCGCCATGATCTCGCGTGCGATGCGCAGTGCGTCACGGTCGTCCTCGGCGAGATAGTCGCCGAGGCCGGAGATTTGCGTGTGCATCTCGGCGCCGCCGAGCTCTTCTTCGGTGGCGACCTCGCCGGTCGCGGCCTTCAGCAGCGGCGGCCCGGCGAGGAACGCGCGGGTGCGGCCGCGCACCATGACGATGTAGTCGGACAAGCCGGTCTGGTAGGCGCCGCCTGCGGTCGACGAACCATGGGTGACGGTGACGACGGGCAAGCCCGCAGCGGAGAGCCGCGCGAGATTGCGAAAGATGTTGCCGCCGCGGACAAAGTCCTCGACGCGGTAGCGCAACAGGTTGGCGCCGGCGCTTTCGACGAGCTGCACGTAAGGCAGCTTGTTCTCCAGCGCGAGCTCCTGCACCCGCAGCGTCTTGTCGAGGCCATAGGGCTGGAGCGCGCCGGCGTCGATGCCGGCATCGTTGGCGCTGACCATGCAGCGGATGCCCGAGACGAAGCCGATGCCGGCGATGACGCCGCCGCCGGGGACGCTCTTGTTTGCATCGGGTACGTCGAACATGTAGCCGGCGAGCGTCGACAGCTCGATGAAGGGCGCGCCGGGGTCGAGCACCAGCGCGACGCGCTCGCGCGGCAGCAGCTGGCCGCGCTTGTGGAAGCGATCCTTGGCTGCCGCGGATGCAGCGCGCGTGCGTTCCTCCAGCGCGCGCATGCGGTCGATCAGCGCGAGCATGCCGTCGCGGTTGGCGTGGTAGGCCGCGCTGCCGGAGGAGATGGTGTTTTCGATGGTGGACATAACTTGATCCTGCTCGTCATTGCGAGCGAAGCGAAGCAATCCAGACTGTCACCGCGGAAGGACTCTGGATTGCTTCGCTTCGCTCGCAATGACGGTTAAGGCGCAACCTTACCGATTCGTCCCAAAGATCTTCCGCGCTTCCGCGGGAGATGCGATCGCGCGGCCCGCGCAGCGCGCGCAGGCGGCGGCGGCCTCGATCAGCTGGCCGTTCGAGGTCACCTTCTTGCCGTCGGCGAGATAGAAGGTGTCCTCCAGACCGGTGCGCAGATGGCCGCCGAGTTCGGCGCAGCGCTGGTGCAGCGGCCAGATCTCCTCACGGCCGATCGCCGTGACCTGCCAATGCGCCTCGGGGCGCTTCAGCTTGAGCAGGATCGGCAGCAGATCCGGATCCGACGGCATGCCGGACGCTACACCCATCACGAAATTGTACTCCAGCGGGCCGTTGTACATGCCGACCTGGTTGTACATGCCGACGCAGCGGACGATGCCGACGTCAAAGCATTCGAACTCCGGGATGGTCCCGACCGCGTTCATGACGTCGAGATAGTCCTTCACCTTTTCGACCGAGTTATCGAACATCATCGGCGGCCATGCCCAGCTGTTGTCGGCCTTCACCTTCAGGTAATTCAGCGAGCCGGCATTGCAGGCGGCGATCTCCGGCCTGGTTTCGCGGATGCAATCGAGCGCGCCGCTGTAGTTCGGCCCGGAGACGCCGGAGGTGTGGTTGATGATCACGCCGGGACAGGCCTCGCGGATCGCCTGCTGAATCTCCTTGCTGACGCTGACCTCCCAGGACGGCAGGTGCCCTTTGTCCGGCGCCTGCTGGCGCAGATGGATGTGCATGATGCTGGCGCCGGCATCGAACGCAGCCTTGGCCTCGCGCGCCATCTGCTCCGGCGTGACCGGCACGTTGTGCTGCTTGGGGTCGGTGAGCACGCCGTTCAGCGCGCAGGTGATGACGACCTTATCGCTCATGCCTCTTCGCCCATGACCTGGATGTCTCGCACGTTGCGAATTCAACGCTTGCGATCATGTGACGCGCGGCATGCGGCTTCTTGCGCGGAGAAGCTAGCGGAAAAGTGAGATGTGGTAGGATGGGCAAAGGCGCTCTTGCGCCGTGCCCACCATGTCCGACGGCTGCAGAAGAGGTGGGCCCGCTTCGCTTTGCTCCACCCTACGAGAGCGTTCCTAGTACCCGGAATCAGAGCTCAGTGATACGGCGGCCTTTGGACGAAAGGTGGACTTCTCTCGCTTCGGTAGGCCTCCGATCTTGAATTGCGACTCACGCTTTAAGAAAAGGGAGCACTAGCTCGCCTCCGCGAGCCTCACCGTCTCGCTGCTGCGATAGATCGCGAGGTCGCGCGAGCCGACGAAGATCGCGCGCGGCTTCAACCCGTAGAAGCGACGGATCGAATGGCTGAAATGGGTACTGTCGGGATAGCCGATGTCCTGCGCGAGATGAGCGAGGTTGAGGTCCTGGTTGGCGAAGTGCAGCAGGTGCCGCGCACGCTTCCAGGCGCGGAAGGAGCGGAACGAGATGCCGGTCTCTTCCTTGAACAGATGCAGGAAGCGCGAGGCGGAAAGTCCGGCATCCGCCGCACATGTATCCGCCGTCACAGGTTCTCCCGTGAAGCGACCGAGGCGCGCGACCGCGCGCATCACACGGGGGTCGAGCACGCGGCGCGGCAGCGCCTCACCAAAACACATCTCATCGAATTCGGCGGTGGTGATGTCGCCATAGCGGCGCTGCCGCAGCAGCGCGTAGGCAGCCAGGATCTTGCGGACATAGACGGCCTTGTCCGGTCCGGTGAGTCGCGCAACCAATGCTTCCGACGCTCCGTCCGGCATGCTTTCCGGCTCGAGCGTCACACTGATCGCAGTGCGGTAGTCGCTGGCGATGGAGTGCCGCTGGTTCGGCAGAGTCACTATCAATTCGCCTGACGTGTGGACGTCGTCGATCGAGAGATGCAGGTTGCCTTTGACCGCCACATAGACGTGGCAGCAGCCGGGTGTCCGCTTGCGCGGGCGGCCGAGCAGGCCGGCATAAAACACCCGCTCCGGCGTAATCAGCATCAAATGGTCGGATTCGCGACCGGGGTCTTCCATTGGGGTCCTCCTCGCGCGGCTCTCTGGCCGCTGCGGACGGAGGTCACCTTAGCGGAAATTTGGGCGCTGTCACGGCGCGATAGCGCTGTCATGAGGCGAAAAAGGTGGGCGTTCCGGGGGACAGATGACGGAACAACTCGGAACCTTACAACAACGTCGTCCTGGACAAGCGCAGCGAAGCGGAGCGCCGATCCAGGACCCATTACCCCAAGGTGGAGTTATGGCGTCGGCTGGCAGCCACGAGTCTTCGCCAAACTACTCCCTGGGGTAATGGGTCCTGGCTTTCGCCAGGACGACCACTTGGCTTATGCCCTTACCCTTGGCGCCACGTTCTGCTCAACGCCGGCCTTCTGCTCCGCGGCGACCGCGCGCTTGAAGCCGTCGCGCTGCTGCAGGCGCGCCCAATAGGCCGCGACATTTGGCCCAAAGCCCTTGGCGAGCCCGATGTTGTCGGCAAGGCGGAGCGCATAGCCGATCACGACATCGGCGGCGGTGAAGCGGCCGGCGCACAAGGTCTCGCTCTTCCCGGTCGCGGCCTCGACGGCGCGCAGCCGGCCCAAAAACCATTTTGCATAGTCGCCGGCGACCTGCGGATTGCGGCGCTCCTCCGGCTCGAGCTGGGTGTACCGGAGCACCAGCGTCTGCGGGAAGGTCAACGTGGCATCGCTGAAATACATCCAGTTCAGGAACGCGCCGTAGGCGGGATCACCGGGGTCCACCATCAGCGGCGTCGGCCCGTGCTTGATGCCGAGATAGTGGCAGATGCCGGAGGATTCGGTCATCCGCGCCTCGCCGTCGATCATGAACGGGATGGTCCCGAGCGGATTGAGCGCAAGATAATCCTTGGCGAACACCCGCGGCGGGAACGGCAGCATCTTCAACTCGTATGGCAGCCCCATCTCCTCGAGCATCCAGAGCGGACGGAACGAGCGCGCGGCATCGCAGTGGTAGAGCGTGATCATCAGGAACTTCCTTTGCTGCCGGGCAGCGTACCCATCATCTTGCACAGGACCATCAGCATGACCTCGTCGGTGCCGCCGCCTATCGAGGTCAGGCGGCTGTCGCGATCGGCACGGCTGACAGGCGTCTCGTTGGTAAAGCCCATTCCGCCCCAATATTGCAAGCAGGCGTCGGTGAGCTCGCGGCCGAGCCGGCCAGCCTTCAGCTTGGCCATGGTCGCAAGCTTGGTGACGTCCTCGCCGGCCACCAATGCCTCGCCGGCGCGATAGATCAGCGCGCGCAACAGCTCGACCTCGGTTTGCATTTCCGCAAGCTTGAAGTGCACAACCTGGTTGTCGAGGATCGACTTCCCGAAGGCCTTGCGGTTGCGGGTGTATTCGATGGTCTCGTTGATGATGTATTCGTGCGCCCTGAGGCAGGCGGCAGCGCCCCACAGACGCTCCTCCTGGAATTGGATCATCTGGTAGGTAAAGCCCCTGCCCTCCTCGTCGATCCGGTTGCGTTTGGGCACGCGCACATTGTCGAAGAATATCTGCGCGGTGTCGGAGGAACGCATGCCCAGCTTGTCGAGCTTTCGCGCAACGTTCACGCCCTTGGCCTTCATGGGCACGCAGATCAGCGACTTGTTGCGGTGAACCGGCCCGTCGCCGGTGTTGGCGAGCAGGCAGATCCAGTCGGCCTGGGTGCCGTTGGTGATCCACATCTTGCCGCCGTTGATGACGTAGTCGTCGCCATCGGAGCGCGCCTGGGTCTTGATCGAGGCGACGTCCGAGCCTGCGCCGGGCTCGGAGACGCCGATGCAGGCGACGTAGTCGCCCGCGATCGAGGGACTGAGAAACTCCCGCCGCACCTCGTCGGAACCGAACCTCGCCAACGCCGGCGTCGCCATGTCGGTCTGCACCCCGATCGCCATCGGCACGCCGCCGCAATGGATAGCCCCCTGCTCCTCCGCCATCATCAGCGCATAGGAATAATCGAGGCCCGAGCCGCCGAACTCCACCGGCTTGTTCAAGCCGAGAAAGCCGAGGCTGCCCATCTTCTTGAACAGCTCATGCGCCGGGAAGATGTCGGCCTTCTCCCAGTCATCGACATGAGGATTGATCTCGCCCGCGATGAATTTCTGCAAGCCGCGACGGATGTCGTCGTGGTCGGCGGTGAATAGCATCGTCTCTTTCGAGCTCCATCCTCTTGTCATTCCGGGGCATCGCGCAGCGATGAGCCCGGAATGCATTTCTCCACGGCATCTGCGGCACGATGGATTCCGGGCTCGCTCCGCTTCACTTCGCGCCCCGGAATTACGCCAGGAGACAGAAACTCACAGCTCCATCTGCCTGCTCGCCAGATCCTTCATGATCTCCTCGGTGCCGCCGCCGATAGCGTTGACCTTGACTTCGCGGTAGATGCGCTCGGCCTTGATGCCGCGCACGAAGCCGGCGCCGCCAAAGATCTGCACGGCTTCCGAGGCGCAGAACGCCATGGTCTGCGTCGCCTGGTTCTTCATCATGCAGATTTCCGCGACCGGGCTCTCGCCCTGCTCGAGCCGCCAGGCCAGCAGCTCCAGCATCGCCTGGCTGGCCGCGACCTTCTGCGCCATGTCGACGATCTTGTGACGGATCACCTGGTGCTGCGCCAGCGGCTTGCCGAAGGTCTTGCGCTCCTTGGCGTAGGCAATCGCCTCATCAAGGCAGACCCGCGCGAAGGCGGTGCAGCCCGCCGCCATGCCCATGCGCTCGCTGTTGAAATTCTGCATGATGATCTTGAAGCCCTGACCCTGCTCGCCGATCAAATTCCCCGCCGCGACGCGGCAGTCGTCGAAATGCAGCGTCGCGGTGTCGGAGGCCCACCAGCCCATCTTCTTGAGCTTGGTGCGCGACAGGCCGGGCGTATCGCCCTCGATCAGGAGAAGGCTGACACCGCCGGCGCCCTCGCCGCCGGTGCGCACCGCAACGGTCAGATAGTCGGCGCGCATGCCTGAGGTGATGAAGGTCTTCTCGCCGCTCACGACGTAGTGATCGCCGCCGCGTCGCGCCTTGGTGCGCAGATTAGCGACGTCCGAGCCACCACCCGGCTCGGTGATCGCGAGCGCAGAGATCTTCTCGCCGGACAGCACCTGCGGCAGCACACGTGCCCTGACCTCTGGGCGCGCCGCGCGCGCGATCGGCGGCGAGCCGATGGTGTGGCTCATCAGGCTGGCACTGATGCCGCCAGCCCCGGCCCGCGCCAGCTCCTGGCTCGCCACGATCCTCATGAACTGGTCGGCGGCGATACCGCCATATTCCTCGGGAAATCCGAGCCCCAACAGCCCGATCCCGGCGGCCTTGCGATAGAGCACGCGTGGGAATTCGCCGGCCTCGTCCCATTCGTGGGCGAATGGCTCGATCTCCTTTTCGACGAAGCGGCGCATCACGTCGCGGAAGGCATCATGCTCGGCGGTATAGAACGGGCTTGTCATCGCGATTTCGCCTCGCTGATGGCGATTCTTCTGATCCACCATGGCCGGAACATCGGCGCCTCACTTGCGCGGAGTGGCTGGCCCAAGCGAGCCGCGCCGAACAGACCGCGACCTAGCAACTCAACGCAAGACGATTTTCATCCCTCGCAGGCCAACTCCGGGTCAAAAAAGACGTCATGCACAAGACTCCGGCTGGCCTCCCAAGGCCATGCCGGCCATGTTGCACGGCAAGCGCGCGCCTGACTGCAGGCGGCATAAGATCGTCGAGGGAGGGACTAGTGGCCGTTCGTTACCACGACTGGATCGGCCATCATGCCCGCCGCACGCCGGGCAAGGTCGCGGCCATCGACCTCGCCAGCGAGCGCCGCATCACCTATTCGCAATTCGACGCACGCATCTCGCGTCTCGCCTCGTTCCTGCGTGATGCGCTAAAAGTTTCGCGCGGCGACCGCGTCGCGGTGCTGGCGTTGAACACCACCGATACGCTGGAGGTGCAATTCGCCTGCGGACGGCTCGGCGCCGTGTTCGTGCCACTCAACACTCGCCTCACCGTCCCTGAGCTTCAGTTCATCACCGCCGATTGCGCGCCAAAGGTGATGATCCATGACACCGATCTCGCCGAGACCGCGCTGAGCGCGGCTCTATGCGGCGTCGCGACGAGCCTGTTGCTCGGCCCCGACGAGGCCTATGAGGCCGGCATCGCGGCCGCAAAGCCGCTCGAGGCAATCGAGGAGGTCACGCTCGATGACGTCTCGACGATCATGTACACCTCGGGCACCACGGGCCATCCGAAGGGCGCGACCATCACCCATGGCATGACCTTTTGGAATTGCGTCAATCTCGGCGGCCCCGCCTGCATCGGACCGTCCTCCGTGTTGCTCACCGTGCTACCGCTGTTTCATACCGGCGGGCTGAATTGCTACACCAATCCGGTGCTGCACGCCGGCGGCACTGTGATGATCATGCGCGCCTTTGATCCCGGCACAGCGCTCGGCCTGATCAACGATCCTGCGCAGGGCATCAATGTGTTCTTCGGCGTGCCCGCGATCTACCAGTTTATAGCGCAGCACCCGGCTTTTGCTGCGACCGACCTCAGCCGGCTGATCGTCGGCGGCGCACCGATGCCGGTGCCGCTGCTGAAAGTCTGGGAGGCGCGTGGTGTCGCGCTCCAGCAGGGCTATGGCATGACCGAGACGTCGCCGGCCGTGCTGGTGCTCGACCGCGAGGATGCGGCGCGGAAGGCCGGCTCGGCCGGCAAGCCGGTGCTGCACACGGAGGTGCGCATCGTGCGCCCGGACGGCAGCGACGCCGATATCGGCGAGCTCGGTGAGCTCTGGGTCAAGGGACCGAATATCACGCCGGGCTACTGGAACAGGCCGGAAGCGAACAAAGCCTTCTTCACCGACGGCTGGCTGCACACCGGCGATGCGACGCGCGTCGACGAGGAAGGCTTTTACTACATCGTCGATCGCTGGAAGGACATGTACATCTCCGGCGGCGAGAACATCTATCCGGCCGAGGTCGAGAACGTCCTGCACCAGCTCACCGCGATCGCCGAAGCCGCCGTGATCGGCATTCCCGATCCGCAATGGGGCGAGGTGGGCCTCGCGATCGTCGCAGTCAAGCCGAGCGAAAGGCTAAACGAGGCCGACGTCTTCGCGCATTGCGCGGCCAATCTGGCGCGCTTCAAATGTCCGCGCCAGGTTCGTTTCGTCACGGCCCTGCCCCGCAACGCCACCGGCAAGATCCACAAACCGACCTTGCGCAGGGAGTTTTCGGTAGCCTCCGAAGTCGACGAGGCCAAAGTCGCCAACGCCTGACCAAAGCCCCACGCGGGCGCTTCTTTATCTTGAAGTGCCTGCTCCAACCCACAAAAAGTCCAAGGAACTTTCATGAAGAGCAAGAAGCTCTCGCTGCTTGCCGCGGCAACGGCTCTGACATTGCTCTCGGCCCAGGCCGGTTCCGCGCAGAAGAAATGATGACGGAGAACATCAGTCGGTCGGGGCTCATGCCGGATCTTACTCATCAACCTGATCGCGCGGATCGCCGACTGAGGCGCAATATCTAGGCCGGCAGAAACAACGCAAAAGATTCGTCGACCGTACGCTGCAGGTGATCCCGGTACAGCTTGTAGTTTGCGTGGTCGGATCCGATCCGGCCCACGGCTGGATCGATAATATTTCGTGCGGGCACGTAGGCGATCGGCGCCGCAATCGGCGTCAGTTGCGAGCCTGGGCCGGCGCGGAGCGTCGAGATGATTCCGTACATCTCGCCGGCGACGGTCGGCCGCGACACCGTGATCACGCGATGCTGGCCGTGCTTGATGATGACCAGATAGATGAAGCCGGACTGGTGAGGCACGGCGACTTCGCCGCTGTGCTCATAGGCGGCATCGGTCCGCTCGCCCTCGCGGAAGACAAGCGAAGGGACCTTCGGCTCCCAGGCGATTTGGGTGCGATAAGCAAAGATCGCGTCCTTGTCGCCGAAGGACGGTCGCAGCGTGATGTAGAGGTCCTCGAGCCAGGTCACCGCGCGGTGCGAATAGGATCCGAGACTGTCTGGCGCGACATCGTTTGCGGCCGGAGGCGTCACCACGACGGGGCTCCTGCGCAGCGACACGCCCAGCGCCTGCTCGAGCCGGACCGTGGTTGCCAGCGTGAACGGCCGGCGTCCGCCGAGCACCTTCTCCAGCGTCGACAGGCTGAGCTTGGCCTGTTCGGCCAGAGCCTGCCGCGAGATGCGCCGTCTGGCGAGCTCCTCGCGGATCGCGCCCGCGACCTCGCGGCTTTGCTCGTCCGAAAGCTGCTTGTCGGAGAGTTTATCCTGCGTCTGCATCGTTACCCTGCTCCAGGGCGATTACTCTAGC
Source organism: Bradyrhizobium sp. 142 (assembly GCF_023074015.1). Lineage (NCBI taxonomy): Bacteria > Pseudomonadati > Pseudomonadota > Alphaproteobacteria > Hyphomicrobiales > Nitrobacteraceae > Bradyrhizobium > Bradyrhizobium sp. 142. The sequence continues at coordinate 32,209 of NZ_JADPKQ010000214.1, read as the reverse complement.
AGGACGGACAAGTCAGCACAAAACCGCACATCGCCGCCTTGGCGGCCGCCTGCCCGGGCCAGAGGCGGCGGAACATTGCCGATCATTCTGCTCGCGAAATCTGCCCCTCCCGGCGGATGCTGAGAACCAGCAAACATCTTTCGGGAGCAGGTCAAATGGACACGTACGACGCGGTCGACAACGACGAACACCCTATGCTGGGCCGGCTGATCAAGTTCGGACTGTTTCTTCTCGTGCAGGGCATTGCCGTGATGCTGGTCGCCTTCGTGGCCCTGCTCGTGAGCTTCGAGCCGGGCTGGTCGGCGACGACGGAGCAGGCGAGCCTGCTGCGGCCCGGCGATGCCCGTTCCGGCACCCTCCTCCTGAAGGAGGACGGCGCCTATACCGAAGCCATCCGTCTCGGCATCGATGTCGACGTCACGGTGTCCGGCCCGACACTGCGCGCCCGCATCACCCAGGTCTTCCGCAATCCCAGCAACGACTGGGTCGAGGCGACCTATGTCTATCCACTGGCGACCGACGGCGCGGTCGATACGCTGAAGATGGTCGTCGGCGACCGCCTCATCGTCGGCGACATCAAGGAGCGCCAGCAGGCGCGCGTCATTTACGAGCAGGCGCGCCGCACCGGCCAGAAGGCCGCGCTCACCGAGCAGGAGCGGCCCAACATCTTCACCAACTCGGTCGCCAATATCGGCCCTGGCGACACGGTGCTGGTGCAGATCGAATACCAGGAGCCGGTGCATCAATCCGGCAGCGAATATTCACTGCGGCTGCCGCTGGTGGTCGGACCGCGCTACAATCCCGCCCCGATCGCACAGAGCGTCGACTTCCGGCCCGACGGCTCCGGCTGGGGCACGACCACGACGGACCCGGTGCCGGACCGCAACCGTATCTCGCCGCCCGTGCTCGATCCCGGCAAAAATCCGCCGGTCAATCCGACCAGCATCACCGTGCGCCTGAAGGCCGGCTTTGCCCTTGGCGAAGTGAAGAGCCATCACCACACCATCAAGATCGAGAGCCCGGACAACACGACACGCGTCGTCACGCTCGCCGACGGTGCCGTGCCCGCCGACCGCGATTTCGAGCTGGCCTGGAAGCCGGCGGCAGAAAAAGCGCCGTCGGTCGGACTGTTCCGCGAGCATGTCGGCGATGCCGATTACCTGCTCGCCTTCGTCACACCGCCCACCGAGCAGGCGATGCAGAAGCCGCTGCCCCGCGAGGTGGTGTTCGTGATCGACAATTCCGGCTCGATGGGCGGCACGTCGATCGTTCAGGCCAAGGCGAGCCTGCTTTACGCACTCTCTCGCCTCCAGCCGGCCGACCGCTTCAACGTCATCCGTTTCGACGACACCATGGACGTGCTGTTCCCCGCGTCAGTGCCCGCGGGCGCGGCGCATATCGGCGAAGCGACCTCATTCGTAAGCGCCTTGCAGGCGCGCGGCGGTACCGAGATGGTGCCGGCGATGCGAGCGGCGCTGACCGACAAGCTTGGCGAGACCAGCATGGTTCGGCAGGTCGTGTTCCTGACCGACGGCGCGATCGGCAACGAGCAGCAATTGTTCGAAACGATCACCGCGATGCGCGGCCGCTCGCGCGTTTTCATGATCGGCATCGGGTCCGCGCCCAACACCTATCTGATGACGCGCGCGGCCGAACTCGGCCGCGGCGCCTTCACCCATATCGGCTCCGTCGAGCAGGTCGAGGAGCGCATGCGCGGCCTGTTCGCCAAGCTGGAAAATCCGGCCGTGACCGGCCTCACCGCAAAATTCGCGGAGGCCAAGGCCGACGTCACTTCGGCGATCATTCCCGACGTCTATCGCGACGAGCCGCTGGTGCTGGCAGCGAAGCTCGACAAGCTCGCGGGCTCGCTCGAGATCAAGGGGCGCATCGGCGACCGCCCCTGGTCGGTGACGCTGCCGCTGCAAAATGCCGCCGAGGGCAAGGACCTGTCAAAGCTCTGGGCGAAGCGCAAAATCGCTGACGCGGAAGTGGCGCGCACCATGCGCGAGATGACGCCGGAAGAGACCGACAAGACGATCCTGTCGCTGGCGCTCGACCATCAGATCGTCACACGACTGACCAGCCTCGTCGCGGTCGACAAGACGCCGAGCCGACCCGAAGGCGAGCCGCTCAAGCTCAGCGAGGTGCCGATCAACCTGCCGGCCGGATGGGATTTCGAGAAGTTGTTTGGCGAACGGCCGCAACAGGCACCGACGCAACTGCGCGAGCGCCGCGCCGATGCGGGCAGCCAGCCCGCGACCAGGCGGCCGATGCCCGCCGCGCCCGATGCGATCCGTTTGCCCAAGACCGCAACCTCGGCCGAGCTGAAGATGATCGCAGGCCTGATCCTGATCATGCTCGCCCTGGTCCTGTTCGCGTTCAACCGGCGTCAGCCCTTGCTCACTGACGCCGCTTGAGAGAGGAACCCCCGAACTCCTCTGCTTCTGCGCGCGCGGCTGCACGTCCCACCCCAAATGGCCGCGCGCGCCTTTATTTGTTGTCAATGCGAGCGCAGCGAAGCAATCCAGGCTGCCTCCGCGGAAAGATTCTGGATTGCTTCGCTTCGCTCGCAATGACGAGTGTGGAGACAAATGCCCCGCCTCATCTCACCACTCGCCCTAGTGCTGGCCGGCATCATTCTGTTCGGCGACGGCGCCTACATCCACGCCAAAGCCTGGCTCGCGCAGGTGCTGCTAGAGCGCGCATTCGACAGCAGCGTTGCGACGGGCCAACCGGTCAGGCCGTGGTCCTGGGCCGACACCTGGCCGGTTGCACGGATCGAGGTGAAGCGGATCGGCGCTAGTGCCATCGTGCTCGCAGGCACAAGCGGCCAGGCCCTGGCCTTCGGGCCCGGCCATATCCACCAAACGGCTGATGCCGGCGAGCGCGGTGTTGCCGTATATGCGGCCCATCGCGACACACATTTCCGTTTCTTGCGGGATGTTGCCATTGGTGACGTAATCGATGTCACACGCAGTGACGGCAAGCACTTTCGCTATCGGGCGGATGCCTCCGCCGTGGTTCGCTTCGATGCCTCGGGCATCGATCCTGCTGCTCAGGATGTCGAACTCGCGCTCGCCACTTGCTGGCCGTTCGACGCCGTAACGTCCGGCCCCGAGCGCTTCATCCTGCATGCCACCTTGATCGAAAGCGACCGATAGCAATGCGACCGGCCTCTCGTCGCCGGCAACGCGAGCGGTGATCCGAACGCGTCGATCACCCGTGCTTGAGGCGTGTTCATTCCATCGCACGGCATACCCACCCGTTGCCACTCCGAAGAACTCGCCCTAGAACAGAATGACGCGCACCAACAAGAACAATATGTGAGGTCACGCTATGGAAGCTCGCGTATCTGCTGCGTCCGGTTCTTCGCACCCATGGTCTCCGCCGCGCGACGCCAGCGACATCGTCAAGGGCATCCACGCCATGCTGCACCCGCACAACATCGTGCTGGTGGGTGCGACCGACAAGCCCGGCAATTATGCCGAGCGCATCCGGAATAATCTGGTCAAGTACGGCTTCGAGGGCGGGCTCTATCCGGTCAATGCCAAACGCGAAACCGTCTGGGGCGTCCCCTGCTACAAGGACTTTGCCAGCCTCCCCGAAAAGCCCGATCACGTGCTGGTGCTGGTGCCCGCACGCTTTGCCGTGCAGGTGATCCGCGACGCCGCCGTGGCCGGCGCGCGTTCGGCCACCATCGTCACCTCCGGCTTCAGCGAGCTGCAGGATGAAGAGAGCCAGAAGCTTGCCGCCGAACTGCAACAGGCGGTGCGTGAGACGGGCCTCGCGGTCACCGGCCCGAACTGCCTCGGCAATTTGAGCGCCGGCGAAAAGCTCTTCACCAATATCGACGACCGTATCGTCACCATGGAACAGGGTGCTGTGGCGATCGCGGGGCAGTCCGGCGCCATCGTCATGGCGATCCGCCAGGCGCTCGAGGACCGCGGCGTCGGTGTCGGCTACATGGTGACGACCGGTAACGAAGCCGGACTCGAGACTCCGGACCTGATGCGCTATTTCGCCGAGGATCCGAGCATCAAGGTGATCGTGGTCTATCTCGAAGGCGTGCGCAACACCAAGGCGTTCCGCGACGCCTGCAAGGCTGCGCGCGCGGCCAGCAAGCCGGTGATCGCGCTCAAGCTCGGCTCGTCCGAGGGCGGCCGCGCGGCAGCGATGGCACACACCGGTGCGCTCGCGGGCTCGATCGAGACGTTCGACGCCATCGCAACCCGCGAGGGCGTGATCCGCGTACGCGGGCTCGACGAGCTGATCGAGACCACCGAATGTTTCGTGCATGCCGCGATGCCCCAGGGCGATCGGCTTGCCGCCGTCACGCTGTCCGGCGGCAAGCGCGGCATACTGATCGACGCCTTCTACGCAGCCGGCCTGAACTTCGCGCCGCTGAGCCCGCATGTCAGCGGCGAGCTGGCAAAAATGCTCGGGCCAGGCTCGATCGTCGGCAATCCACTCGATGCCGGCTTTGCCGCGGTGGTCGACCCCTCCGTCTACATGAAATCGATCGAGCTGATGATTGAGGATCCCGACATCGACATTGTCATCGTCGATTCCGAGATGCCAAAGGCGCCGCACGAGCTGCGCGAGCGCAATTTGCGCATCGTCAATGAGATGGCGAGCCGGGCCTCGAAACCGGTGATCTATATCAGCGCGATGTCGATCGGCTTCAGCGAATTCACCAAGAGCTTGCGCAAATCGCTGCCGCATCTGGCGGTGATGCAGGGCATGGACCGCGCGGTCACCGCGATCAAATCGCTGCTCGACTATGCCAAGCTGCGCAAGGAGGTGCCCGACATCGTCTCAAGTTCGAAGCCTGCCGCGCGCGCCGTGCTGGAGAAGACGCTGAAATCGGCTACCGGCGCCGCACTCGACGAGGTCGCCTCGAAGAAGCTCCTGAAGGCCTATGGCATCCCGGTCTCGAAGGAGGCAATCGTACAGACGTCGGCGGGCGCCGTGAAGATCGCCAGGCAAATCGGCTTTCCGGTCGTGGCAAAAGTCGTCAGCGCCGAGATCCTGCACAAATCCGATATCGGCGGCGTAGTGTTGAATCTGAGCAGCGCGACGGAGGTCAAGAAAGCGTTTGCCGACATCACTGCGCAGGTGAAGAAACTCGAGGGCAGGCCGAAGCTCGACGGGATCCTGATCGCGCAGCAGGTCAAGGCCGATCTCGAACTCGTGGTCGGCGCGTCCCTCGATGCCGAGATGGGGCCTGTCGTATTGTTTGGCACCGGCGGAATCGACATCGAGCTGATGAAGGACGTAGCGCTCGCCGGCGCGCCGCTGGACGAGGCCGAGGCGCGGCTTTTGATCGGCCGGACCAAGGCCGGCATCAAGATGCGCGGCTATCGCGGCAAGCCGGCGTTGCACGAGACTTCCGCCGTGAAGGCGCTGGTCGGCCTGTCCAACCTGATCGCGGATGCCGGCGACCGGATCGCCTCGATCGACGTCAATCCGTTCCTGATCAACGCCAGGACCGGCGTCGCCGTTGATGCCCTCATCGTCCTGAACAATGCGGCGGCAAAACGTGCCGCCGGGCACTGAGGCACCACCGTAGGGCGGATTAGCGTAGCGTAATCCGCCAACTTGTCCCCATGCACGCGCCAGGCAGTGGCGGGTTACGCTTCGCTAACCCGCCCTACTTACCATTGCGACCGAAGTGCCATCCGGGCACCTTCCAACTTCCCCGCTTTGGCCGTAGAATCGTAGCTGCATGGCACGCGCGAGCAATCTGGTGATCGGGACGGCGACGCTGGCGGCGATCGCCGTGGCATTCGGTGGCGTGCTCGACATGCAGAAATGGCGCACCATCCAGAGCCGGAGCCAGTTGCGCGTCGTGTTCGAAGGCGGTTCCGCCAGCGGCCTGCGCCGCGGCGGGCCGGTCAATTTCGATGGCGTGCCCGCCGGCCAGATCCTGTCGATCAAGCTGGACAATCCGCGCAAGGTCGTGGCGCTGGTGATGCTCGACAACACAGCGCCAATCCGCAAGGACACCGTCGCTGGTATCGAGTTCCAGGGCCTCACCGGCGTCGCGGCGATCTCGCTGATCGGCGGCGCACCCTCCGCGCCGCCAGTGCCGCTGGACGTCGACGGCATCCCCATGCTGGTCGCCGATCTCAGCGACGCCGAATCCATCGTCGACACCCTGCATAGTGTCGACCGTTCGATCGTCAGCAACGCACCCGCGATCAAGGACGGCCTGCATACATTCGAGGGCTACACCGCCGATCTGAGGAGCAAGAGCGCCGAGATCGACTCCGTCATGGCCAAGGTCGACGGCGCCTTCGCGGGCGTCGACAAGGCGGTGACGAAGATCGAAAGCGTGGTGCCCGGCTTCGTCGACGGCAAGGCCGACGAGCTGTTCGAAAAAATCAGGGAAATGCACGAACTTGCCGACACCGTGAAGAAGAAATCGGCGAACTTCCTCGAGGACGGCCGCAAGACCCTGCTCGACATCAGCGAAGCCGCCAACAAGATGAGCGGAACGCCCGTAGCACCACGCCCGCCGCGCAAGCCGCCGCAGAAGAAGCAGTAGGGCTCTTTCTCATCCTCACCTCCATGGGAGGGTAGCAACCCCTACCACGCGTAGCGCACGAGGCCCTTGCCGGCGCAGGAGCGGGTGACGTTCGAGAACTCGCCCTCAAAGGTCAATGCCGCGGACCAGCCGTTCATCCAGTTCATCTGCACCGACGCCGTGGTCAGCGCGGAATCGCGCGCCTGCGCGGCGCCGTTCACGACGAAGGCCGATCCCGGCAGCGTCTGGAACACCGCACCGACGCTGCGGTCCGGATTGAAATCATGCGCCCAGGCGGCTCGGCCGCGCAGCGTGACCACACCACCGGCGGCCGCAAACGATTTGTCGGCGCGCAGGCCGAGTTCGGTGCGGGTGCTGGTCACGTCCTTGGCGGCATAGTTGAGCGCGAAGACGTTGCTGCCGACGACCGCTAACTCTGAATGGCCCGGAAGGCTGAACGTGGTGGCCTGTAGCGCGGCATAGGGCGTGAGGCCGATCCACTGCGTCGCGTGGCGGTAGCCGCCCTCGATTCGGCCTGAGAGCGCGTTCGCATTGAACTGCGCGCGCAACTGGTCGAAGCCGGCGGCCGTGACGATGCGATTGGTGGTGACGTCCTGCCAGCCATACGCCAGCGCCGCCGTGACATAGGCAGGTCCCGCCGTGTAGCGCACGAAGGCGCCCGCCTGGAACAGGTCCGAGCGGCCCAGCCGAGCCCGTTGACGCTGAAGCCGGTGCCGCCGCCGGCCAGCGCAAAGCCCGCAGTCGTCGATGGCGAGAAGCGATAGTCGAGACCGACCGCTGTGCCGTAGACGTTGCTGGTGGTGTTGTTCGAACCGAGCGCGGCATTGCCGTCGGTTGTCTGCGAGCCGCCATAGCCAGCCGCCCAGACGTTCCAGCGCTGCTCGAAACTAGTCGGCCGCGCCTTGCGGTAGATCGAGGCAAAGGGGTCGCTGGGGCGCTTGCCGGTTGCGACAAAGGCACTTGCATTCGTCTCGTCCGCATAAGGCGTCGCGCCGGGCACGCCGCTGCGCCCAGTACCGAAGACATCGGTCAACAAGCCGAGGAACAGGTTCATCGCATCGAAGGTCGTCTGCTGCGATCCTGTCCCCGGCTCGCCGGAGGCTTGCGTCAGGCCCGCCGGCGAGAGATCGGCCAGGACCACGGGAAGGCTGCCGGTCCGGTTGAAGACGCCCGTCAGGGCGTTGGCAACATTCTGCTGATTGACGTTGAGACCTGTACCGTAGCTCAGCGAGAGATCCAGAAAGACGTTGTTGGGATCGTAGCTCAGGCTGGCCTTCAGGTTCGACGACAGACCCGCGACGACCGGATTGAACGTGTCGGGAAGCGTTGTCGCATTCAGGATCGTGTAGTGCTTCGCGATCGAGCCGGTCGGGACGACCGTGACCGTGGCACCATTGAGCGTAGAGGTCCCGGTGACGACCGCGATGCCGTTGCTCGCGCCCGAGACCTGCACCATGTACGTCGACGCCGTCGTGAAGGTGAGATCGCCGTTCACATTGAGCGTTCCGGTCGGGTTACCCGGCGCCAGCGTGCCGCCTTTGACGTTGATCGTGTTGACGTTGCCGACGCCGCCGAATGTGCCGCCCGTCGCGACGCTCACATTGCCGTTGATGGTGCCGACCAGCGTGAGCGTACCGCCCAGCACGTGCCAGTCCTGATTGCCGGTGCCGGTCACGGTCCAGGTCGAATTGTCGACCTTGTTGAAGGTCGAGAAGCCGTCATATTGAAGACCGGCGCCGAGCAGGCTGAGGTTGAACGTATCCTCGCCGGTGCCGCCAAGCTGGAACGTATCGGTGCCGGAGGCGAACACCTGGCCGTTGATGACGCTGCCGGGACCCAGCGTGAGTGTGTTGTTGCCGCAGCCGCAAAGATCGATCGCCGCAAAACCGGTCGCGGCATTGATCGTGCCTGAGTTGAAGACGGTGCCGCCCTGGTTCAGATTGATGCCGATGCTTCCAACGCCGACACTGATAGTACCGGTGTTGACGACCTGGTTGCTTGTCGACGTCGTCGACACATAGATGCCGTAGCCCGCGTCCCCTACGGTGATTGCGCCACGGTTGGTCGCGACGTTGTCGTTTCCGATGATCGCGATGCCGTATGCGCCATCTCCCGCGGTAATGCTGCCGTTATTCGTGACCGAACCGGACAAGCCGGTGAGACCGACGCCCAGACCTACCGCACCAACGTTGACCGTTCCATTCTGGGTGATGACGGCATTGTTGCCGTTCACCTGCATGCCCGCGGTGGAGTCGACGCCCGCGATCGTCCCGGTGTTGGTCACCCTGGCATCGCTGCCGATCACCGCGATGCCTACGCCAAACTGCGCGACGGTGATTCTGCCGGCGTTGCTGACGGTCTCGCTATTGCCATTCGCGAGGATGCCCGTGGCGCTCTGGCCGACGGAAATACTGCCGGTCGCCGTGTTCGTGACCGTGTTGCGGTCACTGATCGCAAAAATTCCGCCGGAAAACCCGCTCGAGGCGCCGACCGTGACCGCACCGGCATTGGTGACGGTGGTGTTGCCGAAAACGTAAATGCCGATCGTGCCGTCGAGACCGGTGATCGTTCCGCTGGCAGAATTCGTGACCGTGTTGTTCAGGCCTGCGAAAATGCCAGAGCCGTTCGCTCCGACCGACAGCGCGCCGGTGTTGCTGATGACGTTGTTGTCGTGGACCGAGATCGCGGAGCCACCGTCGCCGTAGTGATCGTCCCGTTGTTGGCGATGGTGTTGTTGTCCAGCATCGAGATGCCGAGACCGTTGTCGAGCACCGTGACGGCGCGATTGTTGGTCACGGTGTTGAAATTGCCGCCATTGATGCCGGTGAGGCCAGAGCCTGCCGACACCGCGCCGTTGTTGGTGATGATGTTGGTGTCGTTGACGTTGATCGACGCCGTGCCGTTGTCGTTGACGGTCGCGCCGGTCAGCACATTTACAGTCAGATTGGTGACGCCGCCGCCCGCCGCAAAGCCGTCGGCATCGGCCCCGCTACAGGTGACGGTTTGCCCGCTTGCCGCCGGATCGGGCGCGCAGTCCGCCTGCGCCGACGTCGCCGGCAGGCCGAGGCTGAGAACGACCGCCACGACAGACGACGCGACCGCGCCAAGGCGCAGTCCAATCCGCCCGGTCGATGGCGACCGAAATTCCACCCCAATGCCCTCAGTCCAGCGCTCCAGCGGCGCCGCCGGCAAATTAGGCGACCGGGTCCCTACGTGGAACTAAGGAATCGGCGGAATCGCTGGGCGGCAGCGAAACTGGACTGATTCAGCCGGCCATGTTGCAACCCAGCCCCGCATTTGCGGTGCAGACTGATCAATCCACGGTGTGCGACGTGTGCGGCTCGGTCGCAGTATTGACCGTCGTTCACATCAATGACTGATCATCCAGGACCGCGCCGCCTCCCACTTGGAGTGAGCGGCACGCCTTCGCACTCTGGTTTGGACATTGACTTAGTAGTTGCTCGGCGCCGCCTCATTCGGGATGCCGTCGATGGGGCACTCATCGGTGCCCGGGGTCGAGCGGGTCATCGCCTCGACCAAGTCACGCGTGCCCTCGGGATCGGCGATCCAGTTCTTGTAGAAATCATACGGGCAGGCTGCAACGCCGCGCGGACTTTCGCCGGAATTGATCATGCCGGTGTAGCCGCGGTGAACCAGCTTGTAGAGATGGTTCTGCGACTGGCCGTTGCGGCGCGCGTCGCGGATCAGATTTTTCGACAGCTGCGCATACTGGATGCCGTACTCCTCCTCGCCGGTTTCGCCGAGGGTGCGGCCGTCGAAGCCGATGATCGCGGAGTGACCGAAGTAGGAATAGACGCCGTCGAAGCCGGCGGCATTGGCGACGGCGACATAGACGTTGTTGGCCCACGCCATGGCCTTGGAAATCAGAATCTGCTGTTCCTTTGCCGGATACATGTAGCCCTGGCAACGCACGATCAGCTCGGCGCCCTTCATGGCGCAGTCGCGCCAGATCTCCGGAAAATTGCCGTCGTCGCAGATGATCAGGCTGACCTTCATCCCCTTCGGGCCGTCGGAGACATAGGTGCAATTGCCGGGATACCAGCCCTCGATCGGCACCCACGGCATGATCTTGCGGTACTTCTGGACGATCTCGCCCTTGTCGTTCATCAGGATCAGGGTGTTGTAGGGCGCCTTGTGCGGATGCTCCTCGTGGCGCTCGCCGGTCAGCGAGAACACGCCCCACACTTTCGCTTTGCGGCAGGCCTCGGCAAAGATCGCGGTCTCTTCGCCGGGTACCGCCGAGGCCGTCTCGTACATCTCCTTGGAGTCGTACATGATGCCCTGGGTGGAGTACTCCGGGAAAATCACAAGGTCCATGCCGGGCAGCCCGAGCTTCATGCCGACAATCATGTCGGCAATCTTGCGGGCGTTGTCGAGCACCTCGGCCTTGGTGTGCAGGCGGGGCATCTTGTAATTCACCACTGCGACGCCGACGGTGTCGTTGCTGCTGGAAATATCGCCGTGAAGCATCTTGACCGCTCCTGTACTTTATTCGTTTGAGGTTGCCGGCGGGAAGCCGGCCGCATGCGTCAATGGCTGATCATCCAGGGCCGCGCGGTGGGAAAGCCCTTGGCGCCGCTCTTGGACTTGGTCATCAGCCGCGCGGGCTTTTTGTTATCCGACGTGCCCTTGGACGAATTCTTGCCCGATGAGCAGCAGCCGCAGCCGGGGCCGTGCGACGCCTTGTACTGCGCGAGCGTCTGCGGCGCGTGCGAGCTGCGCTCGTTGACCGAGTGCGCCTTGCGCGTCTCGGATGGCATGCAGAAGAAGTTCGGCGCGGTCAGGATGACGCGCGGCGCCATCGTCTCGCAGTGCGGGCAGGCCTGCGGATCGTCGCACTCGGCCATCGGGCGCAGATCCTTGAACGGCCCGCAATCGTCACAGAGATATTCATAGACCGGCATCTTGTATCCCTTCGTTTGGTGATGACAGGGCGTCCGCTTCACCTCGCCCCGCTTGCGGGGAGAGGTCGGAACGCATCGCAAGATGCGTTCCGGGTGAGGGGGACTCTCCGCAAACTCACTGCCGCGGCTTGAGCGGAGACGGCCCCTCACCCCAACCCTCTCAGCGCGAGCGACGCTCGTCGCGCGCCCGTAAGAGCGGGGAGAGGGAGCGCAGTATCATTTGTCCGGCGAGATCGGCATCTGGATATCGCCGGTGATGTGCTTGATCGGTCCCGCCGACGACGGCATCACGTCGAAGTCGAAGATCTCCGTCGGCAGCCACAGCGTGGCGCAGGCATTCGGCACGTCGACTACGCCCGAGATGTGGCCCTGGCACGGCGCGGTGCCGAGGATCGAATAGGCCTGGGCGCCGGAGTAACCGAACTTCTTCAGATACTCGATCGCGTTGAGGCAGGCCTGGCGGTAGGCGATGTGAACGTCGAGATAATGCTGCTTGCCTTGCTCGTCGACCGAGATGCCCTCGAAGATCAGATAGTCCTTGTAGTTCGGCGTGATCGGCGACGGCTTGAAGATCGGATTCTTGATGCCGTACTTCGCCATCCCGTCCTTGATGACCTCGACCTTCAGGTGCAGCCAGCCGGCCATTTCGATCGCGCCGCAGAAGGTGATCTCACCGTCGCCCTGGCTGAAGTGCAGGTCGCCCATCGAAAGGCCGGCCCCCGGCACATAGACCGGGAAGTAGATCTTCGAGCCACGCGACAGGTCCTTGATGTCGCAATTGCCGCCATGCTCGCGCGGCGGCACGGTGCGCGCGCCTTCCGCGCCGATCTTGTCTTTGACGTCGCCTTTGGCGCGACCGCCATGGGCGGTCGGCGCGAACGGCGGGTTGGCGAGACCGGGCACGCGGGTCGGGTTGGTCGAGATCAGCTCGGCCTCACGCTTGTTCCACATGTCCAGCATCTTCGGATCGGGCAGACAGCCGATCAGGCCGGGATGGATCAGGCCGGCGAAGTTGATGCCCGGGATGTGGCGCGACGAGGTGTAGAGGCCCTTGATGTCCCAGATCGACTTCTGCGCCAGCGGGAAATGGTCGGTGAGAAAGCCGCCGCCGTTCTGCTTGGAAAAGAAGCCGTTGAAGCCCCACAGGCTCTCCTTTAGCGGACCGACGTCGAGCAGATCGACCACCAGCAGGTCACCCGGCTCGGCACCCTTGACGCCGATCGGGCCTGAGAGGAAATGCACGATCGACAGATCAATATCGCGGACGTCATCGGCGGAATCGTTGTTCTTGATGAAGCCGCCGGTCCAGTCGTAAGTCTCGATGATAAAGTCGTCGCCGGGATTGACCCAGGCCACGATCGGAATATCGGGGTGCCAGCGGTTGTGCACCATGTCATTATCGTAGGCCGACTTGGTGAGATCGACCTTGATCAGTGTCTCTGGCATCGAGATGCTCCCCTTTTACACGGTTGGTTAGACGGACAGATATTTTGACACTTGCGCGGCATCGACGCTGTTGCGCGGATCGTCGCGCACGATCTCGCCGTTCTCGATCACCAGCACGCGGTCGGCGATATCGAGCGCGAAGCTCAGAACCTGTTCGGACACGACGATCGACAGGCCACGCTCGTCGCGGATGCGCTTCAAGGTGCGCGCCATGTCCTTGATGATGGAGGGCTGGATGCCTTCGGTGGGCTCGTCCAGCAGCAGCACCTTCGGCTTGGTCGCGAGCGCGCGGGCGATTGCGAGCTGCTGCTGCTGGCCGCCGGAGAGGTTGCCGCCGCGGCGGCCCTTCATCTCCAGCAGCACCGGGAATAATTCATAGATGTCGCCGGGCACCTCGGATCCGCCGGAGACGACGAGGCCGGTTTCGATGTTCTCCTTCACCGTCATGGTCGAGAAGATCATGCGGCCCTGCGGCACATAGGCGAGACCCTTGGCGACCCGCTCGTAGCTGGGCAGGCTACCGAGCTCGGCACCGTCCATCGTCACCGAGCCGCTTCTAGCCGGCAGGATCCCCATCAGCGATTTCATCAGCGTGGTCTTGCCCATGCCGTTGCGGCCCATGATCGCAATGATCTCGTTGGGCGCGACCTTGACGTTGAGCCCGTGCAGCACCTCGCTCTGGCCGTAGGCGACGTGAAGATCGGAGATTGCCAGCATGATCGCGCTCCTAAGACTCGAGGCTTTTCTTCACCTCTCCCCATCGGGGAGAGGTCGCGCCGAAGGCGCGGGTGAGGGGAATCAGGTCCCACGAGAGAGCGATGCCCCTCACCCGAATTGCTGCGCAATTCGACCTCTCCCTATGGGAGAGGTGAACGGAGCCCGTGACCACTATTCGACTTAGATCGGTCATCCGTCAGTGCCCCAGATAGACTTCGATGACCTTGGGATCGTTCTTCACCTTCTCCATGGTGCCCTCGGAGAGGATCTGGCCCTGGTGGAGCACGGTGACCTTGTGCGCGATGTCCTCGACGAACTTCATGTCGTGCTCGATCACCAGCACCGAGCGGTTCTTGATGATGCGGTTGAGCAGCTCGGCGGTCTTGGCACGCTCGGACACGCTCATGCCGGCGACGGGTTCATCCAACATCAGCAGGTCCGGGTCCTGGATCAGCAGCATGCCAATCTCTAGCCACTGCTTCTGGCCGTGGCTGAGCTCGGAGGCGTAGGTATCGAGCTTGTCCTTGAGGAAGATCATCTCGGCGACCTCCTCGACGCGGTCCTTTACCGGCTGGTCGCGCTGGAAGGCCAGCGAGCCGAACACGGTACGGCCGCGCGGGAAGGAAATTTCGAGGTTCTCGAACACCGTGAGATCCTCGAACACCGACGGCGTCTGGAACTTGCGCCCGACCCCGGTCTGCACAATCTCGTTCTCCTTCATTTTCGTGAGCTCCTTGCCACGAAACTGGATCGAGCCCGAGGTCGCCTTGGTCTTGCCGCAGATCAGGTCGAGCACTGTGGTCTTGCCGGCCCCGTTGGGGCCGATGATGACGCGGATCTCGTTCTCTTCGACATAGAAGGAGAGATCGTTGACGGCTTTGAAGCCGTCGAACGAAACCGTGAGACCGGACACGGCGAGCAAAAAATCCTTGGGCTGATGACCGACAAGCATGATGATCTCCTCACTCGGCCGGCGCGCCGTCGGCGACGGAATCGTCGGTCCAAGCGGCCGGCTTGGGGTTGCGCGCGGCGAACAGACGGTCGATGCGGGGCTGGACATAGTCGGCCCAGATGCCGGACAGTCCATTCGGGAAGGCGAGCACGACGGCGATGAACAGCGCGCCGAGGCCGAACAGCCAGAGTTGCGGGAAAGATTCCGACAGGCTGGTCTTTGCGAAATTCACCAGAATGGACCCCCACACCGCGCCGAAGATCGACATCCGGCCGCCGACCGCGGTGTAGATCACCATCTCGATCGACGGCACGATGCCGACAAAGGACGGCGACATGAACCCGACATTCAGCGCGAACATGGCGCCGCCGATCGCGGCGAAGATCGCGGCCATGCAGAACGCGAAGATCTTGAAGTTGGCGACGCTGTAACCGGAGAAACGGACGCGGTCCTCCTGTTCGCGCATCGCCACCAGGATGCGGCCGAGCTTGGTCAGGCGAATGAACTGCGCGATGCCGATGCAGGCGAACAGCAGCACCACCTCTACGAAGTACAGGATGACCTTGGCGTGGTCGGGCCGGATGTCCCAACCTTTGAGGGTGCGCAGGTCGGTCATGCCGTTGATGCCGCCGGTATAGCCCTGCTGTCCGATGATGAGGATGGTGAGGATGGCGGCGACGGCCTGGGTAATGATCGCGAAATAGGTGCCGCCGACGCGGCGCTTGAACATCGCGGTGCCGATGATCAGGGCGAACAGACCGGGTACCAGGATGATGGCGAGGATGGTAAAGCTGAGACTGTGAAACGGCTGCCAGAACAGCGGCAGTGACGTGATCTGATTCCAGTCCATGAAATCTGGAATGCCGGGCGTCGACTGGATCTTCGTGTTCTCGACGCTGGAGGCTTCCAGCTTGAGAAACATGGCCATGCAATAGCCGCCAAGTCCGAAGAACACACCCTGCCCCAGGCTCAGAATGCCGCCATAGCCCCAGCACAGCACGAGCCCGATCGCGACAAAGGCGTAGGTCAGATATTTTGCCACCAGATTGAGGCGGAACACATCCAGCGACAGCGGCAGGATCACGAACAGCACCGCGGCCAGTACAACGAAGCCAATGAGCTCGGACCGATTGAAGAAGCGTGAGTTGATGACCATCGTTTGCCTGCTTCTTGTTATTTGCGGACTTTGAGGGCGAACAGACCCTGCGGCCGCAGCATCAGAATGCCGACGACGGCGAGCAGCGTCAGAACCTTGGCCATCGAACCCGACAGGAAGAATTCGAGCGTCGATTGCGTCTGCGAGATCGAGAACGCGGAGGCGATGGTGCCGAGCAGGCTTGCGGCCCCGCCGAACACGACGACGAGGAAGGTGTCGACAATGTAGAGCTGGCCTGACGTTGGCCCGGTCGAGCCGATCATGGTGAAGGCGCTTCCGGCGACGCCGGCGATGCCGCAACCGAGCCCGAAGGTGTAGCGATCGACCTTCTCGGTGTTGATGCCGACGGCGCCGGCCATGATGCGGTTCTGCACCACCGCGCGCACTTGGCGGCCCCAGCGCGACTTGTACATCACGTAGGCGACACAGACGGTGATCAGGACGGTGAGGCACATCACGAAGACGCCGTTGATCGGCACTTCGATGCTGTCGGTCACATGCAGCGAGCCGAGCATCCATTGCGGCAGCTCGACGCCGACCTCGCGCGCACCGAACACGGAACGATAGGCCTGCTGCAGAATCAGGCTGAGGCCCCAGGTGGCGAGCAACGTGTCGAGCGGGCGCTTGTAGAGATGCCGTATCAGCACCCATTCCACCAGCATTCCCAGCGCGCCGGATGCCACGAAGGCCAGGATCATCGCGAGGAAGAAGTAGCCGCTGAACAGGGTCGGCAAATAGGTCTGGAATAAATTCGAGGTCATCCAGGTGACGTAGGCCCCGAGGATCATGAACTCGCCATGGGCCATGTTGATGACACCCATCTGGCCGAAGATGATCGCAAGCCCGAGCGCCATCAGGACGTAGACCGAGAATAGGATCAGTCCTGCAAAACCCTGCATGACGAAGATGGAGCCAAGGTCACCAAGCGAGTAGTCGCCGAACATCGATGTCCTCCGTCGGGGGATAGGGTCCCCGCGTCGCGAGCAGGTTCGCGACGCGGGGGTCTTGGGCGTGGACTTGCAATCCACGCCAAGGAGCGGTTTTGCCTTGCGGGAAACGGCGCCTGTTACTGGTAGCCTTTGGGGAACGGGTCCGGCTCGACCAGATCGGCGGTCTCGTAGATCAGCTCGAACTGCCCATCGAGCTTGGCGCGCCCCACCCGGGTCTTCGACCAGAGGTGATGATTTTCGTGGATGCGCACGTAGCCTTCCGGCGCACCCTTGAACTCGACGCCCGGTGACGCCGCCGCGATCTTGTCGACGTCGAAGGAGCCCGCCTTCTCCACCGTCAACTTCCACAGCCACGGGCCGAGATAGGCAGCCTGGGTGACGTCTCCGATCACGGTCTTCTCGCCCCACAGCTTCTTGAACGCCGGCACGAAGGTCTTGTTGTTCGGATTGTCGAGCGACTGGAAGTACTTCATGCAGGCGTAGGCGCCCGCGATGTTCTCGCCGCCGATACCGTCGATTTCGTCTTCGGTCACCGAGATCGTCAGCAGCGCCTGCTTGGAGAGGTCGATGCCGGCGGCCTTGAGCTGCTTGTAGAACGCGACGTTGGAGCCGCCGACGACGTCGGTGAAGATCACGTCGGGCTTGGTCAACTTGATCTTGTTGATGACCGAATTGAACTGGGTGTTGCCGAGCGGATAATATTCCTCACCGACGACCTTGCCCTTGAGCACGTTTTCGACGTGCTTGCGCGCGATCTTGTTCGAGGTGCGCGGCCAGATGTAGTCCGAGCCGATGAAGAAGAACGACTTGGCGCCCTTTTCCTTGGCGATCCAGTTCAGGCCGGCGAGAATCTGCTGGGTCGCCTCCTGGCCGGTGTAGATCACGTTCTTGGACTGCTCGAGGCCTTCGTAGAAGGTCGGGTAGTAGAGCATGCCGTTGTACTGCTCCATGACCGGCAGCACGGCCTTGCGCGAGGCCGAGGTCCAGCAGCCCATGATGGCCGCGACCTTGTCGTTGACCAGCAGCTTCTTGGCCTTTTCCGCGAAGGTCGGCCAATCGCTGGCGCCGTCTTCCTGGATAAACTTGATTTTGCGTCCGAGCACGCCGCCCATGGCGTTGATCTGCTCGATGGCGAGCTTTTCGGCTTCGATCGAGCCGGTTTCGGAGATGGCCATGGTGCCGGTCGCCGAATGCAGGATGCCGACGGTCACCTCGGTGTCGGTGACCGCGAGGCCCGTGGTGTTGACGGCCGAGGTCGCCGGGGCCTGCGCAAAAGAGGCCCGCGGCAGCATCGTGATGGCCGGTACGGCCGCCATTCCCATCAGCAGTTTGCGCCGGAGCGGCGACAATAGGCCCTTGTTTGCTTCGTCTGACATGAGCACCCCACTTTTTGTTCGAGAACACGCGATTGGTGCCGTGAGGATGGCTCGAATTTGTGCACCGCAAGCATACGCAAGATCGCGTATACTGCACCGCAAAATGACGACGTAGGCTTTTGGTACGGGTTTTGCGAGGGATCGGCGAGTTCGGGAGTGGGGTTAAGTGGCAGGGCGGCAGCGAATAGACCGCGTCAGGCGCCAGTACAACCAATGGGTCGCCAACCAGACGCTGGAAGACTACGCGCTACGCTTCACCGCCAAAAGCGCACGCCGGTGGTCCGCCGCCCGCGTCGCCAATACCGCCATCGGCGCGATTTCATTCTTGGCCCTGGAAGCCATCGGCGGCACCATCACCCTCAACTACGGCGTCACCAACGCCACCGCCGCGATCCTCGTCGTCTCCACCATCATCTTCTGTTGCGGCGTCCCGATTGCCTATTATGCCGCCAAATGCGGCATCGACATTGACCTGCTCACCCGCGGCGCCGGCTTCGGTTATATCGGCTCGACCGTCACCTCGCTGATCTACGCCTCCTTCACCTTCATCTTCTTCGCGATCGAAGCAGTGATCCTGGCGACCGCGCTGGAGATGTGCTTCGGCATTCCGCGCCCGATCGGCTACCTCATCAGCGCGGTCGCGATCATCCCGCTGGTGACCTACGGCATCACGCTGATCAGCCGCTTCCAGCTCTGGACGCAGCCGCTCTGGATCATCCTGCACATCCTGCCCTTTGCCGCCATCGCCTGGGCCAGCCCCCACTCCTTCGCGGAGTGGCGCAAGTTCTCGGGCGAGCACGGCGACATGAACGGCAATTTCGATCTGTTGCTGTTCGGCGTGGCATCCTCCGTGGTGTTCTCGCTGGTGGCGCAGATCGGCGAACAGGTCGACTTCCTGCGCTTCCTGCCGCGTGACCGCCGCGCCTCCAAGGCGTCGTGGTGGATCGCGCTGATGAGCGCAGGACCAGGCTGGATCGTGCTCGGCGCACCGAAAATGCTGGCCGGCTCGTTCCTCGCCTACTTCGCGCTCAGCCACGGCGTGCCGCCCGAGGAAGCCGCCGAGCCCGCGCATATGTATCTCGAGGCGTTCCGCTATGTGCTCGCGCAGCCGGATCTCGCGCTCGCCCTGACCGGCACCTTCGTGATCCTGTCGCAGCTCAAGATCAACGTCACCAACGCCTATGCCGGTTCGATCGCCTGGTCGAACTTCTTCTCGCGTTTGACCCACAACCATCCCGGCCGCGTCGTCTGGCTGGTGTTCAACGTGATGGTGGCGCTGCTGCTGATGGAGATCGGCGTCTACAAGGCGCTGGAGCAGACCCTCGCGCTCTATTCCAACGTCGCGATCGCCTGGGTCGGCGCGCTGGTCTCCGATCTCGTGGTCAACAAGCCGCTCGGCCTGCGCCCGCCGCAGATGGAATTCAAGCGCGCCCATCTCTACGACATCAATCCGGTCGGCGTCGGCGCCATGACGATCGCGACCATCGTCTCCATCGCCGCCTTCTACGGCCTGTTCGGACCGACCATGAAGGCGCTCGCCGCCTTCGTCGCGCTCGCCGTCGCCTTCGTCACCGCGCCGGTCATCGCCTGGCTTACCGATGGCAAGTACTACATCGCGCGCAAACCGAAGCGGAGCTGGGCGAATATCGAAGCGATTCAGTGCTGCATCTGCGAGCATGCGTTCGAACCCGAGGACATGACGTCCTGCCCTGCCTATGCCGGCCCGATCTGCTCGCTGTGCTGCTCGCTCGATGCGCGCTGTCACGACCTGTGCAAGCCGCATGCGCGCGCGCAGGTGCAGTTCTCCGAGGCGCTCGGCAGGATTTTGCCGCAACCGATCTATCAGCGGATCAATTCACAGCTCGGCCATTACGTCGGCGTGTTCGTGATCTCTGCCGGCCTCGTCGCGCTGGTGCTTGGGCTGATCTATCTCCAGACCTCGGCGAGCGTGCATGGCGAGAACGTGCTAGTCTCCAACGTGCTGTGGAAGGTGTTCTTTTCGCTCAGCATCATCATCGGCGTGGTGGCCTGGCTGTTCGTGCTGGCGCAGCAGAGCCGCCGCGCCGCCGAGGCCGAGACGCTGCGGCAGACCACGCTGCTGATCCAGGAGATCGACGCGCACAAGCGAACAGACGCCGAGCTCCAGCGTGCCAAGGAGGTCGCCGAATCCGCCAACCTCGCCAAGAGCCGCTATGTGGTGGGCCTGAGCCACGAGCTGCGCTCGCCGCTGAACGCGATCAGCGGCTATGCCCAGCTGCTCGAGCAGGACATGACGCTGCCCACCAAGCCTCGCGATCAGGTCCGCGTCGTCCGCCGCAGCGCCGACCATCTCTCCGGCCTGATCGATGGCATTCTGGACATTTCCAAGATCGAGGCTGGGCGGCTCTATCTGTCGCGCGACGAGGTGCGCTTGAGCGAATTCCTCGACCAGCTCGTCGGCATGTTTCGCCTCCAGGCTGGCGCCAAGGGCATCGACTTCGTATTCAGGCGCCCGGCGACATTGCCGACCGTGGTCTATGCCGACGAGAAGCGGCTGCGTCAGGTGCTGATCAATCTGCTCTCCAACGCCATCAAGTTCACCCAGAGCGGCAGCGTGCAATTCGTAGTGCATTACCGCAGCCCGGTCGCCGAGTTCGAGGTGATCGACACCGGCCCCGGTATCCGGGGCGACGATCTCGAACGCATCTTCGCGCCGTTCGAGCGCGGCGCGCTCGGGGTCTCGCAGCCGCAGAGCGGCACGGGACTGGGTCTCACGATCAGCCGGCTACTTGCCGGCGTGATGGGCGGCGACATCAAGGTCACCAGCACGGTTGGCCGCGGCAGCACGTTCAAGGTGAAGATGCTGCTGTCCGAGGTCACCAATCCCAGGCGCACCGCGCCAGTGGAGGCGCCGGTCTCCGGCTATCATGGCGCGCGCAAGACCATCCTCATTACCGACGACGACCCGGTGCATCGCGATCTCTTGCGCGAGGTGCTGACGCCGCTCGGTTTTATCCTGCTCAGCGCCGCCGACGGGCCGGGCTGCCTCGCGCTGGCGCAGCATTGCCGGCCCGATCTGTTTCTGCTCGACATCTCGATGCCGGGCATGGACGGCTGGACCGTGGCGGAGTCGCTGCGGGCAAGCGGTCATCACCAAGCCCGCATCCTGATGGTGTCGGCGAGCGCGCTGGAGGCCCATGGCGCCCCGCTGGCGCAGCCCTTCCACGACGGCTATCTGATGAAGCCAATCGATATCCCGCGGCTGCTGGAAACCATTCGCCAGCTGCTCAAGATCGAATGGCGGTACGGCTCGCACGAGATCGCGATACCGCTGTGGCGACCGGAAAGCGGCTCGCGGCCGCCGTTGCGGCACATCGTGGCGCTGATCGGGCTCGGCCAGATCGGCTACGTCAAGGGCATTCAATTGAAGCTGGACGAGATCGGCAGCGAGCATCCGGAGCACGCCGATTTCGTCGCGCAGATGCGATCACTGGTCGACCGCTTCGACCTCGACCAGTACATGGCCACATTGAAGACATTGCATGCGTATGAGCACTGAGCCGAAAAAGCGCGACGTTGCGCTGGTCGTCGACGACTCCCCGGAGACGCTGCGGCTGCTCACCGACGCGCTGGACGGCGCGGGGATGACGGTGATGGTGGCGCTCGATGGCGCTGCAGCGATGCGCATCGTCGACCAGATCACGCCCGACATCGTGCTGCTCGACGCCGTGATGCCGGGCATTGACGGCTTCGAAACCTGTCGGCGCCTGAAGCGCGATGCGGGGCTTGCCAACGTTCCCGTGATCTTCATGACGGGCCTTGCGGAGACCGAGCATATCGTGCGCGGGCTCGAAGCCGGCGGCGTCGACTATGTGACGAAGCCGATCGCGATCGAGGAAATGCTGGCGCGCATCCGCGTCCATCTCGGCAATGCGCGGCTGACCCAGAGCGCGCGCGCTGCCCTCGACGTCTCCGGCCGCTTCCTGTTTGCGGTCAACCGCCAGGGCGGCATTCTCTGGTCGACGCCGCAGGCGCAGAAGCTGTTATCCGATCACCCGGGCACCCATCTGGGCGACGATTTCAGATTGCCGCCGTCTCTGCTGCAATGGCTGGAGCAGGCACGAGGCAACCCGAAATCGCAGGCCGCCTCGCTGCCCGACAATCCGCAGCTCCGGCTCTACTTCATGGGCCAGCTCGGGGCGAACGAGTTCCTGCTTCGGCTGTCCAAGGAATCCGGCACCACGCTGCCGCCGGAATTCACCAGCGAGCTCGGCCTGACCACGCGCGAAGGCGAGGTGCTGGCCTGGCTCAGCAAGGGCAAGACCAACCGCGACATCGCACAGATTCTGGGATTGAGCCCGCGCACGGTCGACAAGCATCTCGAGCAAATCTACGCCAAGCTGGGGGTGGAGAACAGGACTGCCGCTGCAGCGATCGCGACGAATGCAACAAGGCGGAATTCGTAGTCCTGCTGCGATTGAGTTGAGACGCTGCCCGCCCAGTTACCGGCGTCGTCCTGGACAAGCGCAGCGAAGCGGAGCGCAGATCCAGGACCCATTGCCACAGGACTGAGATTGGCGAAGGCTCGCGGTTACCAGCTCGCGCCACAACATCTCCCGGGGGTAATGGGTCCTGGCTTTCGCCAGGACGACATTGGAGGGGCCATGGCGCCGGCGCTCGCCCCTCTACCCGTACACGAACGCTCTATCGTCCAGATCCGTCTTCGGGATCTCGTCCTTTTCGGTCCAGTAATCCTGGCTGTGCTGCCATTCCGGCTTGCCGCCGCGCTTGGGCAACAGGTTCATGTTGCGCATCATGTAGCCGGGGTTGAAGTTTTCCGGATCAATCCACGGCAGGATCGGCATGTTGTGATCCTCGGGACGCAAGCTCACCTCAACCTTCCTGGCGCCCTTGCCCTTCATATGGCTGAGCAGCCGGCAGACGAAATCGGCGACGAGGTCGACGCGCAGCGTCCAGCTGGCGCGGAAATAGCCGAACACCCAGGCCATGTTTGGCACGCCCGTGAACATCATGCCGCGATAGGTGACGGTGTCGCCGAACGCGAGCGGCTTGCCGTCGATCTCGAAGGCGATGTCGCCGAGCGCGGCGAGATTGAAGCCGGTCGCGGTGACGATGATGTCGGCTTCGAGCAGCTTGCCGGACTTGAGCTGAATGCCGCTCTCGACGAAGCATTCGATCTCGTCGGTGACGACGGAGGCCTTGCCGCTCGCAATGCCCTTGAATAGATCGGCATCCGGCACGAAGGCAATGCGCTGGCGCCACGGCCGGTAGCTTGGCGTAAAGTGCGTCTCGACGTCGTAGTCGGGCCCGAGGACGGCGCTGATCTGCCCGATCAGCTCTTTCTTGACCTGCTCGGGCTTGCTCACGCAGAGTTTCGTGAAGGCATCCTGCTCGAACAGGATCTTGCGGCGGACGATCTCGTGTATCCACGCCTCGTCAACCTGAAGCCTGCGCAGCTCCTCGGCGATCTCTATGGCGTTGCGGCCAAGCCGGAAATAAGTCGGCGAACGCTGGAGCATGGTGACATGCGTACATTGGTCCGCGATGTTCGGCACCAGGGTTGCCGCCGTCGCACCCGAGCCGATCACGACGACTTTCTTGCCCGCGAGGTCGATGTCGTCCGGCCACGTCTGCGGATGGACGATGCGGCCCTTGAAGCGGTCCGTGCCCTTCCATTCAGGCGTGTAACCTTCCGAATGGCGATAGTAGCCCTGGCACATCCAGAGGAAGTTGGCGGTGAATGTCTTCGCTTCACCGCTATCGGTCGTGACCGCCTCGATGGTCCAGAGATGTTGTTCGCTCGACCAGCTCGCGGAATTGATTTGGTGCTTGTAGCGGATGTGCCGCTCGATATCGTTCTCGTCGATCACCTCGTTCATGTAGGCGAGGATCTCCTCGGCCGTCGCGATCGGCGGACCGACCCAGGGCTTGAAGCTGTAGCCGAAGGTGTGGAGGTCGCTGTCCGACCGGATGCCGGGATAGCGATGCGTGGTCCAGGTGCCGCCGAACGTCGCCTGCGTCTCCAGGATGACGAAGCTCGTGCCGGGCAGCTGCCTTGTCAGGTGATAGGCGCTGCCGATGCCGGAAATGCCGGCACCGACGATCAGCACGTCGAAATGCTCCGAGGTCTGTTTGGTCGTGGCGTGACTGCGAACAGCGACATTCATTGTTGCTTCTATGCCTTGCTTGTTTTTATGGCCGTCCTTGACCGGACGGCGCGTTTCCTCCGCGATGGGAATGGTCGCCCATCGCGCTTCGACTTCAAGATGGCATAGATCGAGCCGCGGTCAAATCACAGCGCTGCACCCCAGCTCCGTGCGGTCTGCAAGATCCAGTCGCGATAGAGCGTGAGCGGCGTGACCCCGGTCAACCCGCCGCAGCCGGCGGCGCCGCTCGGCCCCGTCGACCAGCTGATGACGCCGACCAGCACGGGACCGTTCGGCCTGTCCTCGAACACCGGGCCGCCGGAATCGCCGGTGCAGGCGCCGATTCCGTCGCGAACACCGTTGGTTACGGGATCAACCAACCGGATCTGAAGCGTGCCGGGCTGACCCGTGGCAACGAGTGCTGCAACGCGCGTCGCGCCGCCGCTTTTGCCCTCGCCGCGCATTGTCACGCCGATACCGGCGATGGTGAAGCGGCTGCCGACCTGGATCGGAACATTCGGCGCGCCGACCGGCACCGTCGATTTTCCTTTGAGTGGAATTTCGAGCTGCAGCAGCGCGACGTCGGCGGTGGCGCGATGCGACTGCATCGCCTGCATGTTGAAGTTCGGATGGATCGCGACAGTCCGCACGTTCTGGAGTTGCGGCTTCCCGTCGGGGCCATAATCGACAATCTTGTAGTCGGCGCCGGGCTGCACGCAGTGGGCGACAGTAAGCACAAGTTTCGGTGCGATCAGACTGCCGGAGCAGAAATTGCCGCGTGAGCCGACGATGGTGACGACGGCGCGCGCGACACCGTCGGCCTGCGGCGTGCCCCCGCCGACGATAGCGTGGGCAGGTGTGGCGAGCAGCAGCGTAGCCGCGACGAGCGTTGCGAGCTTCTTCATGGGAACATGTCTCAAGACGATGAGCGCCTGCGCTCAGACTGGTCCTTGTCCATACCGCATGCTAGCCGTTTTGGCAGAGAATTCACGAGGGCTGGACATTGGCAACCGAGGCAGTGATCTTTGATTTTGGCGGCGTGTTGACCAGCTCGCCATTCGAGGCGTTCGCGCGATTCGAGACCGAGCGCGGCCTGCCGATCGACATCATCCGGCGCACCAACGCCGCCAACCATCTTGAAAACGCCTGGGCGAAGTTCGAGCGCGCCGAGGTCGACATCGACGCGTTCGACCAGCTGTTCGCCGCCGAATCGCTCGCGCTCGGCGCGGAAGTGCGCGGGCGTGACGTGCTGCCGCTGCTGCAGGGCGACCTACGTCCCGAGATGGTGGAGGCACTGAAGCGCATCAAGGCACAGTTCAAAACCGGCTGCATCACCAACAATTTGCCGGCCAATGCGATCGGCAGCATGACCGGACGCACGCTCTATGTCGCCGAGGTGATGGCGCTGTTCGACCACATCATCGAATCCGCCAAGATCGGCCTGCGCAAGCCCGACCCGCGCATCTACCGGATGATGGTCGAGACGCTCAAGGTCGATCCGAAGAATTGCATCTATCTCGACGACCTCGGCGTCAATCTGAAGCCCGCACGCGAAATGGGCATGACCACGATCAAGGTGGCCAGCGGAGCCCAGGCGATTGCCGAGCTCGAGGCGGCGACGGGATTGAAGCTGGGCTAGTCTATCATCCTTCGTCATTGCGAGCGTAGCGAAGCAATCCAGAATCCCGCCGTGGAAAGACTCTGGATTGCTTCGCTACGCTCGCAATGACGAGATCGGGGCGACGTCCTTCGTCAAACACCCTACTCCGCCGCAGCGGCGATCCGCTCGGGGAAGGCGGCGGCGAGCGAGGCACGATCTGGCTTCAAAACGCCGCGCTCGGTGATGAGACCGGTGACGAGTCGTGCCGGCGTGACGTCGAAGGCGTAGTTTGCGACCGGCGAGCCCTCCGGCACGATGCGCACGGTCTCCAGCCGGCCGTCGGCGGTGCGGCCGGTCATGTCGGTGACTTCCGTGCCGCTGC
The DNA here is from genome assembly GCF_023074015.1 of Bradyrhizobium sp. 142. Classification (NCBI taxonomy): domain Bacteria; kingdom Pseudomonadati; phylum Pseudomonadota; class Alphaproteobacteria; order Hyphomicrobiales; family Nitrobacteraceae; genus Bradyrhizobium; species Bradyrhizobium sp. 142. Next base: position 6,012 of record NZ_JADPKQ010000214.1, on the reverse strand, counting down.
GTTGCTCGATGGGGATATCGCGGATGCCGTCACTGACGGCGAAATCGATCGTCGGCGACGGCAGCGCGACGTAGAACGGCACGTTATTGTCGTGCGCGGCGAGCGCCTTCAGGTACGTACCGATCTTGTTGCAGACGTCCCCATTGGCGGCAACGCGGTCGGTGCCGACGATGGCGAGATCGACCATGCCGTGCTGCATCAGATGCCCGCCCGTGTTGTCCGGAATCACCGTGTGCGGCACGCCGTGATGACCGAGCTCCCACGCCGTGAGCGAGGCGCCCTGGTTGCGCGGGCGGGTCTCGTCGACCCAGACGTGGATCTTGATGCCGCGCTCATGCGCCAGATAGATCGGCGCGGTCGCCGTGCCCCAGTCGACGGTGGCGAGCCAACCGGCGTTGCAATGGGTGAGCGCGTTGACCACTTCGCCGGGCTTCTTCGCCGCAATCGCCTCGATCAGCGCAAGGCCATTGCTGGCGATACCGCGGTTGATCTCGACATCCTGCTCGGCGATCTCGTCGGCGCGCGCGTAGGCGGCTTCCGCCCGTTTCAGCGGCTCGACCGGCGCGAGCGCCGCGCGCATCTCGTCCAACGCCCATTTCAGATTGATCGCGGTCGGCCGCGCCACGATGAGGATTTCGTAGGCGCGCTTCAGGCCGGCATCCGAGGCGTCCTCGCGCATGGCGAGCGCCATGCCGTAAGCGGCGGTCGCGCCGATCAGCGGCGCGCCGCGCACCAGCATGTCGCGGATCGCGACGGCCGCGTCTTCACACGCGGTCAGGCGCGCGACGACGAACTCATGCGGCAGCCTGCGCTGGTCGATTGCGCCAACCGACCAGCCGTCGCGCTCGCGCCAGATGCTGCGAAAATGCTTGCCGTCGACCTTCATCGCCTTTGCCTTTCGCTCAGGTGAGCAGAATACGGCCCGCCACCGCATCGAGCTTCTTCAGAAGCTCAGGATCGCGCGCCTCGGGCGCGGTGATCAGCGCGGTGTCGAGTGCGCGGTCCGAGCCGATCGGACACGGCTCATGCTCGCCCGGAAAATCCTTTGCCAGCCGCGCCACTAGCGCCTTGGCCTTGTCGGCATTCGAGGTCAGCACGCGGATGATGTCCTGAACGGTGACGGCGTCGTGGTCGGGATGCCAGCAATCGAAATCCGTCACCATCGCGACGGTGGCGTAACAGATCTCCGCCTCGCGAGCGAGCTTTGCCTCGGGCATGTTGGTCATGCCGATCACGGAATAGCCGAGGGTCTTGTAAGTCATGCTTTCCGCATAGGTCGAGAATTGCGGCCCCTCCATGCAGACATAGGTACCGCTGCGCGCGATCGCGATCCCTTCCGCTTCCGCGGCGGCGGCGAGGTGAATACGCAGCCGCGGCGACACCGGATGCGCCATCGAGACATGGGCGACGCAGCCCCTGCCGAAGAACGAGTTCTCCCGCTTGTGGGTCCGATCGACGAACTGGTCGACCAGGACGAACGTGCCGGGCGGCATCTCCTCCTTGAAGGAACCGCAGGCCGAGAGCGAGATCAGGTCGGTGACGCCGGCGCGCTTCAAGACGTCGATATTGGCGCGATAGTTGATGTCGGAGGGCGACAGCCGGTGGCCTTTGTCATGCCGCGGCAGGAACACGACCGGTAACCCCGCGATGGCACCGCGTCGCAGCGGCGCCGACGGTTCGCCCCAGGGGCTCTCGATCACCTCTTCCTGCGCACCCTCAAGGCCCGGCAGGTCGTAGATGCCGGAGCCGCCGATGATGCCCAATACCGCCTGCGTCATGCCTGCTCCACCCGTTCGCGCCGCGCGATCCCGTGGAGCAGCTATGCCAGTTTTGCGGCGGTTTTGGAACGGGGTGGGTGGCTAGGAGTATCGTCAGGAGCAGAACGCGCTCGCCACACATTCGGCGTCGTCCTGGCGAAGGCCAGGACCCGTACCGCGGAATCTATCGATCGCGGATGGTATCAGTCCCGAATGACCCGTCTTCGCCCCCCTGGGGTAATAGGTCCTGGCTTTCGCAAGGACGACGCCGGGGAAACCGTTATCCGTGTAACTAAGCCGCCGTGGCCGGCTGCAGCTGGGCCGTCACCATCCGCTCCAGTGTCTCGACGGACTGGAAATTCTCCGGCGTGATCTCTGACTGGGGAATGGCGAAGTCGAACTCGGCTTCGACGCCGAGCATCAAATTGACCATGTCCATCGAGATGAGGCCGACGTCGACGAGCTTGGCCGCCGGCGTGACGTCAGCGGAGAGCGAATTCTGTTCGAGGATGCCCTTCACCAGCTTGATGATGCGATTGCGCACGTCGGTGTCGAAGGCCTGCATCGGCAAATTCCCATCTGTCTATCAAGGTCGGACCGGATTGCCCGCTACGATGGGGCACGGCTGGCCGATCCCACAATGGGCGCAAGCATTACTTCGCGTTTGTTAGTAAACGATGACTCAGATTGTCTGGATTTCATGCCTCTACCAAATCGCTAACGCGATACCGGGAGTTTCGGCGATGCCGACAACCGCGCCTTAACTGTTCGTTCGGAATTTCGGTTTGTTTACCCTCTATTTCATCGACGAATTTGAATTAAATCCCTAGCCTCACCTCACAAGCAAAGATGGTCGGAGGATCGCCGGACGGCATCGCGAATGATGCTGGCGATCTCGAACGGCAAACCGGAGGCGGACGAGCATGAACGTGCGTGAAGCGGTCCTTACTATCGATGACGCGCCGACGAGCTTTCTCGAGCAGGGGCCGTCCCTGGTGGAACGTGCGGCGCGCACCGCCACCGTGGCGGCTGCCGACGCCGACGGCGTCGATCGCGACGCCCGCTTTCCCCACAAGGCATTCGAAGCCGCGCGTGAGCAGAAGCTGCTCGGCGTCATGATCCCGGTCGAGTTCGGCGGCTTTGGCGCTTCGATCCACGATGTCGCCGACATCTGCTACACGCTCGGACGCGCCTGCGCCTCCACCGCGATGATCTACGCGATGCACCAGACCAAGGTCGCCTGCGTCGTCAGGCACGGCCATGGCATCCCGTGGATGGAAACCATGATGCGCCGGGTCGCCCGCGACCAGTGGCTGCTCGCCTCCTCCACTACCGAAGGCCAGAACGGCGGCAACATCCGCGCCAGCGCGGCCGCGGTCGACCACGCTGGCGACACGGTTTCGTTGGTGCGTGACGCCACCGTGATCTCCTACGGCGCCGAGGCCGACGGCCTCGTCACCATCGCGCGCCGCGCCACGGACGCCTCTGCGTCCGACCAGGTGCTGCTGGCGCTCGCCAAGGATGACTATTCACTGAAGCGCACGCTGGGCTGGGAAACGCTCGGCATGCGCGGCACCTGCTCGACCGGTTTCGAGCTGAAGGTGGACTGCCCCTCGGATCGGGTCTTCCCGGAATCCTACGACAAGATCCACGCCCAGACCATGACGCCGTTTGCGCATCTGTGCTGGTCGTCGGCCTGGGCCGGCATCGCGGCTGCGGCCGTGACCCGCGCGCAAGCCTTCGTCCGCAAGGCAGCCCGCAGCTCCGGCGGACAGATGCCGCCGGCAGCCGCGCATTTCACCGCAGCGAAGATGTCGCTGGCAAAACTCCGTGCCTTGATCGCGGCCAATCTCGACGCCTTCGCCAGCAACGAGCATGACGAACGCGCGCTGAGCTCGCTCGACTTCCAGTCTTCGATCACGCTTCTGAAGGTCCAGGCCTCCGAGCTCGCGGTCGAGACCGTGATGCATGCGATGCGCACGGCCGGCCTCTCCGGCTATCGCAACGACGGCGAGTTCACCATGGGCCGCCACCTGCGCGACGTGCTGTCGTCACCGATTATGATCAACAACGACCGCATTCTGGCCAATGCCGCGACATCGACGCTGATGAGCGGCGTGCCGGCAGGTCTTCGTGACTGAAAAGAATTCGGGACACGTGCCGCAGAGACCAACGCGTTAGAGACCAACAAGAATAATTTCAGATAGCAGGACGTCGAACATGAACATTGCTGTTCTCCCCAATTCGCCCGACACCGCGCCGCAGGCCGTCGATCCGCTCGACCATCTCGCCGACACGCTGTTTCATCCCATGGGCTCGGATGGCGTCTATGCCCGTACCGCACTCTATGAGGGAATCGTCGAGCGGCTGGCCGCACTGATCACCAGGCATCGCGAGGCGGGCACCGAGGTGATGCGCTTCCCGCCGGTGATGAGCCGCGCCCAGCTTGAAAAGTCCGGCTACCTGAAGAGCTTTCCGAACCTGCTCGGCTGCGTCTGCGGCCTGCACGGCACCGAGCGCGAGATCAACGCCGCGGTGAGCCGCTTCGATGCCGGCGGCGACTGGACCACCTCGCTCTCGCCAGCCGATCTCGTGCTGTCGCCCGCAGCCTGCTACCCCGTCTATCCGATCGCGGCGAGCCGTGGCCAGCTGCCCAGGGGTGGCCTGCGCTTCGACGTCGCCGCCGATTGCTTCCGTCGCGAGCCGTCAAAGCATCTCGACCGGCTGCAATCGTTCCGGATGCGCGAATATGTCTGCATCGGCAGCCCCGACGACGTCGCCGATTTCCGCGAGCGCTGGATGGTGCGCGCGCAGGCGCTCGCGACAGATCTCGGCCTGACCTTCCGCGTCGACTATGCCAGCGATCCCTTCTTCGGCCGCGTCGGCCAGATGAAGGCGGTGAGCCAGAAACAGCAGCAGCTCAAGTTCGAGCTCCTGATTCCGCTGCGCTCGGAAGCGCAGCCGACCGCCTGCATGAGCTTCAACTATCACCGCGAGCATTTCGGCACGACCTGGGGCATCCAGGACGCCGATGGCGAACCGGCGCACACCGGCTGCGTCGCCTTCGGCATGGACCGGCTCGCGGTCGCCATGTTCCACACGCACGGCACCGATCTCTCCGCGTGGCCTGCCAAGGTGCGGGACATCCTGGGCATGCAGCCGCAGGTCGCCGCCGATGCCCATGGCGAAGGCTGGCGCTAACCGAACGAGGCTCTCTCATTACCACGGGCAAGACGAGCGTGATCCACACCAAGGTCCGATGCCGCGAGATTACTGAGTCCGATGTCGAAGCTATCGCGGACCTGCTGACGCGCGGCTTCGTCGGCCGCTCGCGCAACTACTGGATCCAGGGCCTGCGCCGGCAGGCCTTCCGGCCCGTGCCGGAGGGCTATCCGCGCTTCGGCTACATGCTCGACAATGAAGGCGCTCCGGTCGGAGTCCTGCTGCTGATCTACGCGATGCGGAAGGACGGCGAGGAGACCGCCATCCAGTGCAATCTGTCGAGCTGGTATGTCGAACCGGCCTACCGCAATTACGCGCCGCTGCTGACCAAGATCGCGCAGCGGCACAAGGAAGTAACCTATCTCAACATCAGCCCGGCACCGTGGACTTGGCCGATCATCGAAACGCAGGGCTTTCGCAGCTATAGCCGCGGCATGTTCTTCTCGGTGCCGGCGCTGTCGCCCGCGCCGCGCTGGAGCAAGATCGAGGTGATCTCGCAACACGCCAAGCAGGTCGAGGGGCTCTCCGAGGCCGAGACGGAACTGCTGACGCGGCATGCGCGCTACAATTGCCTCAGTCTGGTCTGCCGTACGCAGCAGGGCACCTTCCCCTTCATCCTGCAACCGGTGCGTATCCGCCGCGGCATCATTGCCCCGCCGGCGATGCAGCTGATCTTTTGCCGTAGCGCCGCCGAATATGCCACATGCGCCGGCCGCATCGGCCGCCTGCTGCTCCGGCTTGGCAAGGTCGCCGTGGTCGTTGCTGGCAACGGTCCGGTCCCCGGCGTCGCCGGCCTCTACACAGAGCGGCGCGGCCGCAAATATTTCAAGGGCCCGCACCCCCCACGGCTGGCCGATCTGACCGATACCGAGCTGGTGCTGTACGGGCCGTAGCCCGAGGCGCGCGCCCGCACACTCGCCCTCGTCCCGAGGACCGCAGGGCTGTCCCGGGAAAATCACACATAGATGAGCTCCAGCTGGTCGAGAGAGAACCTGGGCTTTGGCTTGCTGGGATTGACTGGCGGAGGCTTGTC